>CAWVFK010000013.1:0-28950 GCA_963928595.1 Candidatus Coprosoma sp.
TGATATGAACCCCATTTCTTGGACAAAATAGAAATGAGGTTTTTATATGTCAAAATTAAGTTATGAAGATAAAATAAAAATTTACCAAGAAAGAAAGCAAGGAAATACAATAAAAAATATTTCTAAAAAATATGGAGTTAGAATCGATGGAATAAAGTATTTAGTGAGATTAATTGATAAGCATGGTTTTGATATCTTGAGAACAAACAAAAATAGAAAATTTACTTCTTATGAAAAAGAACAAATTGTTAATAGAGTTTTACTTAATAATGAATCTGCTTGCTCCGTTGCCATAGATGAAGGATTATTAAGTCGTGGAATGTTACAAAAATGGATTAAGGATTATAAAAATATGGGTTATAATATAGTTGAACGAAAGCGAGGTCGTCCAATTATGCCAAAAGTAACAAAGAAAAAAGAAAACGAAACAGATAAAGAAAAAATCAAAAGATTAGAAGAAGAAAACTTATATTTAAAAGCAGAACTAGAATATTCAAAAAAACTGAGAACCGTTGTTCAAGCAAGGAAGAATCAACAACCGAAGAAAAAGTAATGGTTGTAAGTGAACTTCGGCTAATATATCCATTAAAGATTCTTCTAAAGGTTTCAGAAGTAAAAAAATCGACGTTTTATTATACTTTAAGCAAAGTAGATAAAGATGATAAAAATAAAAGTATTATAGACAAAATTAAAGAAATATTCTTTTATCATAAAGAAAGATATGGATATCGTCGAATTACTTTAGAACTAAGAAACCAAGGATATTTAGTAAATCACAAAAAGGTTTATCGCTTAATGATTAAATTAGGATTAAAACCATTAAAAAGAAATAAGAGAAAATATTCATCTTATAAAGGAACTGTTGGTAAAATAGCTAATAATCTTATTAATAGAGAATTTGAAGCGGATAGGCCAAATGAAAAATGGTATACTGATGTAACAGAATTCAATTTAAGAGGAGAAAAAGTTTATCTTTCACCTATTTTAGATGGATTTAATCAGGAAGTAATATCTTATAATGTTTCTAAATCACCCAATTTAGAACAAATAAATGATATGCTTAATAAAGCCTTTGATAATAAAGAATTAGTTGGCTTGATATTTCATTCAGATCAAGGATGGCAATATCAACACCAATCATATCAACAAAGATTAAAAAATAAAGGTATTAAGCAAAGTATGTCTAGGAAAGGTAACAGTATGGATAATGGCCTTATGGAAAATTTTTTTGGAATATTAAAGACAGAAATGTTTTATGACCAAGAAGATAAATACGAAACATTAGATGATTTAATAAAGGCAATTGATGAGTATATTTATTATTACAATTATGATAGAATTAAAGTAAAACTAAAAGGACTGTCTCCTGTAGATTACAGGTTACAATCCTCTAATTAGAAACTATTTATAAACTGTCCAACTTTTGGGGTTCAGTTCAAATTTGAAGTGCTTATAAATTTTTAAATTAAGCTAATTTCTTTTTTGCAATAACAGCGATAACTGCACTAACAGCTAATGCTGCAACAGTAATCATAATTCCATCTGAAGTTTTTGGGTTTTCAACTTCATCTTTAACGTCGTTATTTTCATCTTTTGGCTCTTCTGGAGTAGTTGGTTCTTTAGCTGGTTCTTCAGCTTGTAATTTTTCTCCATCAACATCTACAGTAGTTCCTGTAGCAAGTTCATTAGATGTAGCAAGAACTTTGTCTCCCTCCATTAAAACGATAGTATTATCTTTTAAAGAAATCTTTTGAGTAGAATTTTCAGTGTTTTCCACTGAAATAGTTTTATCAGCTGTAATTTGATCAATATCAACATAAAGAACATCTTTTTGATTTCCTTTAATTACTCCATCCATAATTAATGCTGATGTCCCAGTTACATTTAAACCTGCAGCAAACTCAATTCCATATAAGTTATCAGTCATAGTTAAATCCTTAATTGTAACAGTTCCTCCATTAATATTTACAGCCCCAAATTTGTCAGTGTGATTTGAAATAGTAACACCATCTAATACTACATTACCACCATTATATGCTTGAACTCCATATTTTGGAGAATTAGTAAGTGAAATATTTTGTAATGTTAAAGTTCCAGCAGTTGAAGTAATAATAGTTTGATTGCCACTAGTTCCTGTATAAACAGCATTCAACGTATTTCCGTTACCGTTAAGTGTAACATCTTTATCTGTTGAAAGTGGTCCCGTAACATCAATTGATTGACCCAATACAATTTCACCACCATTCTTCAAAGCGGCTACTAATTCATCATAAGTATTAACTGTTGTTTCTGCATTTACACCCATAAAAGGTACTACCATAAATGCACATACAAATAAACCCAAAAATATTTTTAATTTTTTCATTTTTCTCTCTCCCTTCAACTAAATTATATCAAATTCAAAAATATCAAACAATAAAAAGAACACAATTATGTATGTTTTGTGAAAAGAAATGTAAAGAGGTTTCAAAATGTGCTATAATTATTGAAGTTAGGAGTGTCAATATGCATAAAAATGGTAGAATTACTAGAGCAGAATATCGTAAACGTAAGCGAAGGAAAAAAATCAAATGGACCACCATATTAATCACTAGTATTGTAATTGCAGTAGTCTGCATTATCAACATTTTTTTATGGAATCATGATAATCAAAAACTAGATAAAATAAATGACGATATCGACACCGATAAAATTGTCAATGAAAGTCAAAGTGATACTGCCGAAAACATCAATCCCCCAGAAAATAAATCCGATGACTACTGGGATTACATTAAAATGGATATGATGAGTGTCAATTTTGATGAATTAAAAAAGAAAAATAACGATACCGTCGGTTTTATCAAAGTAAACGGCACTAATGTTAATTACCCAATTGTTCAAACAACGGATAACTCATACTATTTAAAACATGCCTTTGACAAATCACAAAATTCCGCCGGATGGGTTTTCGCTGATTACCGAAATGACATGGTAAACTTCGATAAAAATACCGTTATTTATGGTCACAGCCGTTCAAATCAAACCGTATTTGGTAGTCTTAAAAAAGTATTAAATAAATCTTGGTATGGCAATAAAGATAACCATGTAATAAAACTATCTACCCCAACCGAAAACACCCTATGGCAAATAATCAGTATTTACACTATTAAACCAGAAAGTTATTACATCACCACTAAATTTTCAGACAAACAGTTTAAAGAATTTATCAAAACAATTAAAAACCGAAGCGAAATTGATTTCAGCGGAACATTATATGAAAATGATAAAATTTTAACCTTATCAACCTGTGAAGATGTTGCAGGAACTACTAGATTAGTCATACATGCCAAACTTATTAAATCAGACAAAA
Organism: Candidatus Coprosoma sp.; assembly: GCA_963928595.1. Taxonomy (GTDB): domain Bacteria; phylum Bacillota_I; class Bacilli_A; order RF39; family UBA660; genus Coprosoma. The sequence goes on from CAWVFK010000013.1 coordinate 3,350, forward strand.
GATAAACCCTTTAAGTAAATCCTTAAAGGGTTTTTAAGCTTGCTTATAATTAATTATTACTGACATATCCTTACGTACAGATTCTTCACTCTTAGTAGCATTGTTATTATACATAACTGTCACTGTCATGTGTGTTGATTCACCAGCATCTAATTTATCACCGACATTTATTCCACCGACAGAATACACAATCTGATCACCAGGTTGACTTGCAGGTACCACATAAATACTATCAACTTCAGCATTCAATGTTCCACTGTTTTTAATTGTCAAATCATAGACAATACTATCACCAGGCCCAGTTAATGAAACATAAAAATTAGCTTTAGTACTAGTAAAATCATGGCCACTAATTTCTTTGGCTTCACCGGCAATATCAGCTATTTCCATATCTGTAAAGCCAATATTCCATGCGCCATCATCCGCTTGTCTAACATTAAAAGCGAGCGGTTGAGCAAATGTCGCATACCACATAATCAAAAAAGCTCCAATAGCCACTAAAGCAATAACTATTTTATTAGAAGACTGTTTTGACATTTTAATATGACGGTCCTTCGCATCAGTTATCTCATCCGCATGCGGTTCCCATAGTTCTAAAACTTCAACATCTTCGTCTTTTTTTGTTTCATTTTTAACAGTATCATCATTATTAAGATTATTTTTATTATCCATAAATATCATTCCTTACTGTTTACTCTAAATTTAGTATATCATAAACCTTTGTTTTAAGCAACAATATAAATTTCATATTTATTTTAATCAGACATAAACTTTACTAAAAGGAGGAACTATGAAATACTTAAAAATTCTATTTAAAAGTTTATTATATACTTTCTTATTCTTTGCAATTTTCTCATTATTATTAACAGCACTTAATTATTTCAACATTATAAATTACCAAACATTAGCCATTGGAAAAATAATCATTCCAATTCTTTCATTAGGCTTCGGCGGACTGCTCATGGGCAAAAAAGCTAATAAAAACGGTTGGCTTGAGGGATTAAAAATTAGTTTAATTATCGTTGTACTTTTAATATCTTTTACTGCTATAATTGGTGAATTTTCCCCTAAAAAGCTCACTTTCTTCTTAATTTTAATAATAGCCGGTATCTTTGGCAGTATACTTGGAATAAATACAAAAAATACTTAAGTTAATCGCCTAAGTATCTTTTTAAAAATTCTTCTTTATATTCTAAAAATCTATCTTCCTTAATTGCTTCTCTCATTTGTTCCATCATTCTAATTAAAAATCTAATATTATGAATAGATAAAAGTCTACCACCTAAACCTTCATTAGCTACAAACAAATGTCTAATATAAGCTTTAGTATAATGTTTACACGTATAACAATCACAATCATCAATTGGTGTAAAATCTTCTTTATATTTAGCGTTTCTCAAATTGATCTTTCCGTGGTAAGTAAATGCATTCGCATGTCTCGCTATTCTTGTAGGTAAAACACAGTCAAACATATCAACTCCACGTTCTACACCCTCAAGTAAATCTGCCGGTTCTCCAACCCCCATTAAATAACGTGGCTTATCTTCTGGTAAATATTTAATAGCATCATCGATCATTTTATACATCGTTGGTTTATCTTCACCAACTGAAGTACCACCAATTGAATAACCATCAAAGTCTAATTTAACAGTTTCTTCCGCACTAAACTTTCTTAAATCCGCATATTCTCCACCTTGCACAATACCGAATAAAGATTGATTTTCATTTTTAAAAGCTTCTTTTCCTCTTTTAGCCCATCTAAGTGTCCTCTCAGTACTTTGCTTCGCATATTCATAAGTAGCTGGATAAGGAATACATTCATCAAAACTCATTGCAATATCACTATCTAATTTATTTTGAATTTCCATTGAAAGTTCAGGCGTTAAAAACAAAGGTCTTCCATCAATATGACTTTTAAAGTGTACACCTTCTTCAGTAATATCTTTTTCTTTATTTTTAGCCAAAGAAAAAACCTGAAACCCACCACTATCAGTTAAAATAGGACCATCGTAATTCATAAACTTATGAAGTCCACCAGCTTTAGCCACTATATCCTCACCTGGTCTAAGCCATAAATGATAAGTATTAGCTAAAATAACTGCACTATGAGCTTCTTTTAATTCTTCTGGGGTCAACATTTTAACATTAGCTAAAGTTCCAACCGGCATAAACATTGGTGTATCAAAAGTACCATGATTAGTAATTAACTTACCAAGACGTGCCTTACCATCGTTCTTTACTAATTCATACTTTATTTTCATTTATGTTTCTTCCTTTCTTTTAATTTAAAGCCTGATAAATAAACATCAAAATCATTACCTAATAATTTGTGATAACCATTTCGAAGTAAATCACCTAAGATTTCTTTTCCTTGTTCCGTTTTTTCTAAAACACTAGCTGGAAAATCCTCAAATAAAATAGGAGTTTCATTTAATTTAGGTAAAAACTGTGAATAAGTAGGATCGATTAAATAATCTGCCTCATTACCAGCAATCAAATAATAATGATCATATCCATCTCCTTCATTGATATTATACATATTCACTGGTATTTCCATCATCTCTAAATCTGCTTTAATATTATTAGCAAAATAATAACAAAGCCCATCAAGATTATCTACTTTCGGTTTTACTTCACTTAAATTTTTAAAAACTACAAACTTAATTTCTTCTTCCATATCTAATATATTACCTAAAAACAAAATAAAAATCAATGCTTACATATATTTTTGCATTGACTTCATCATTTGATTTACTTGTTTCTGGCTAGGAGTTCTACCCATTCCAGACATCATTGCTTTAATCATTTTTTCATTAATAGGTGGATTTTCTTTAAGTTGTTTTTTCATTATTCTTTTAGCAATCAAAAATCCAATGATAATTCCAACTACTAAACCACCAACAACTTTTAATAAATCTAATAAAAATGCTCCCCAATCCATTTTATCTGCCTCCTATACAGATATTTTACTAGAAAAAGGTTATAATGGCAAGTATATTTCAAAAGTTTAAGCGTTTTCTGCCACGTTTATATAATCGTCTTGGGCATGATTCTGTACAGTTGCATTATCTAATGCACTAATATAACTTACTCCTAAAATCATTACTACTAAAGCAATTACAGATTTACATTTTAAAAATTCCATATTTCATACCTCCCCTTTGTTACATTAATAATAACACGAACAAATTTTCGTGTCAATACCATTTTCAAACAAATGTTTGACTTTTACGTAATGATATGTTAAAATATGTATAGAATAAATTAGGAGGAAAGAAATGGAAAAATTAACCCGCCGTCAAACTGACGTTTTAAATTATGTTAAAACATATATTGTATCGCATGGATATCCCCCAACAGTTAGGGAAATTGGTAAAGCCTTAAACATCTCTTCACCAGCCACAATTCATGCTCATTTATCTAATTTAGAAAAAAAAGGATTTATAAAAAAAGAAGGATCTAAAAATAGAGCCATCGAATTATTAGTGAAAAATGAATTTGAGCCAGAAAACGAACTTGTAGCCGAAGTACCACTACTTGGAAAAATTACTGCTGGCTCTCCAATTGAAGCCATTGAAATGCCAGACGAATACTTTGCCCTACCTAGTTATTTATTACCAAAAGGTAAAGAAGTATTCACTCTAAAAGTTGATGGTACCAGTATGATAAACGCCGGTATTTTAGATGGTGATATTGTTATTGTCGAAAGAAAAAACACTGCTAGAAACGGTGAAATTGTTGTGGCAATGACTGCTGAAAATGAAGTAACCTTAAAAACATTTTATAAAGAGAATGGTCACTTTCGCCTACAACCAGAAAATGATACAATGGAGCCAATCATTTTAAATGAAGTAACTATTTTAGGTAAAGCTATTGGCTTGTATAGAAAAATATAACATACTTTAATTAGTATGTTATTTTATATAATAAGTACTAGACATTTTATAATTACCATCTTCAAGTACTAAAGCCATTACATTACCACTCACATTTTCAAGAATCTCTTTCCTTGAGGCATCTTTCCAAGTCTTACCATTATCCAAACTATACTTATATGTATAGTTTTTTTCTTTATCAGTAGGATAAGTAATTGTAAGTTTACCATCATAATTAAATTCAATACCACTTATAACTTTAATCAATCTATTACGAGTAGTTTCATTACCCATGCTATCTCGTGCAATACACTTGATCACATAATCACCTGGTACCATTGATAAAGTATTTTCACATTCAAAACTAGCCTCGCCTGCATTGTCAGTTACCATAACCCCATCTTCAATATCATAACTAGCCACTTCATCACTAGTGATTGTTACTGTATCTGGAACTGATAAATTAGGTGCCTTACTATCAGTAACAATCACTACTCTTGTTACCGATTTACTTTCTCCTCCACTTGATACTTCATACTTAGCCATATATGTTGACGGAATGCTTGTATCAATTCGTGAAACTTGCGAATCGTCTTGATAATAAGAAACTATAATATCATCAGAAATATTTTGCCCATTAATCGAAGCTATCGCCCCTTCTTCATTATATTTTTCATTAACCTCAACGTAAGTTACAAACTCACCATTAATATTTAATGTAAAGCCATCATTTTTCACATTAGTATTTTGAACGATTTCTTCGGGTCTATTAACATACCTAACCGTCTTATTTATAGCAAATAAAATAATTAAGCCAATAAACACAATCGTTATCATTCCAACGATTCGTGCTTTGCCATATCTTCTAAGCATCTAATCAGCTCCTTATTTATCCATGTTAGCAATCGTACAACTAGCAGCATCCTTAATGTTTTTGTTAATAGTTACCTCTTTAGCGTTTGCTTTTTTCACCACACACACTTTTGCATCATTACTCCACAAAGCTAATGTTACTTTTCCTTTAGAATCGATAGATAATTCGCCAGCATCTGGTAAAGTTCCCTTAGTTTTTAATAAATCTTTCTCACTGGCCGAACTAGTCGCATAATTAATTGTCAAAGTTGTATTTCTATTTAAAGCCTGTTGCTGAGCTTGATAAGTCCCCGCCGCTAATACCAAACCATGAGCAGTATCTTTAAATGCATTTTCTTTCGAATTTTGAACAACATTTAAAACAATCGGTGTTGTAATTAAAGCTATAACTGCAATAATAACAATAACTGCTAATAATTCAACCAAAGTAAAACCTTTAATATTTTTATTCATCTACCTGCACCTCATAATCAAATTCCATATCCGTTATTTTTTTAACACATATTTTCGTTGTAAGTGGAAACGCTTTATCTGTTTTTGGATTCTTTATATCAAGTGGTAAATACCCCTCTTTTTGTAATTCATTAATTGTTTTACAATTAGAAGTATTAATTTTATCAGGCATCTCGTCTAAATGCTCAGTATAATAATCTTGAGCCCCTTTTTTTAACTGTTCAATTTGCGTTTGATATAAATCATCACGACCTTGATTAAGCGATCTATTAATTGCCGGAACTGTAATCATTGCAATAATACCAAGTATCGCAATAACTCCAAGCAATTCAGCTAACGTAAAACCCTTATCTCTCATATCATCACCTATAATAATTATACCAACATTTTAGTCATTTGAAAAATAAAAAGTAACTATTTTCATAATTACTTTACTCTTCATTCTCAAAATCTTCTAAATTACCATTCTCTGTCACAATTTTATTAACTTTAGTTTCAATATTTTTAAGTTCCGTATCACATTCCTTAACAAGCTTCATTGCTTCAGTATATTTGTTGATTGACTCATCAAGTGACACCTCACCATTTTCAAGTGTTGCAATAATCTCCTCTAACTCTTTTATTTTATCTTCAAACTTTTTCTCTTTTGCCATTATTTATCCTCCTCAATCTTATTAACCTTAGCTTCTAACATTCCATCGTATAATTTAACCTTCAAAATATCATCTTTCTTAACCTCTTTCACACTCTTTAAAGCTTTATTGTCTAAATATGTAATACTATATCCTCTCGATAAAATATTTAAAGGATTTAATAGTTCAAGCTTATCGATAATATTTTTAAGACAAACGATATTATCTCTATATAACAATTTTGGATTTGTTAATACATAACTCTTCTTAATTTTTTCTAATTCATTTTTCATCTTATCGACTTTTCCAAGCATAAGATCATTTAATTTAGTATTCATTAAATCTAAGCTCTGTTTCTTATTTTCAAACATTACACCAGGATTTTTAATTACAAATGAATTTTTAACTGAATCTAAATACAATTTCAAATAATTAACTTTTTTATAAATGCTTTCATTAAGTCTAATTGAAAGTTGATCGATATGCTTTTTCAAATCACCTATATTAGGAACTGCAAGTTCTGCTGCCGCCGTTGGCGTTGGTGCTCTTAAATCCGCCACAAAATCCGCTATCGTAAAATCCACTTCATGACCTACCGCGCTAATAACAGGAATCTTACAATCATAAATAGCACGCGCTACTACTTCTTCATTAAATGGCCATAAATCTTCAATAGACCCACCACCGCGACCGACAATCAAAACATCCAAATCATAATCTTCTGCCCTTTTAATATTTCTTACAATATCATCTTTCGCATTTTCACCTTGAACTAAAGTTGGGAACAAAATCGTTTCACAAATCGGAAATCTTCTTTTAATTGTTGTCATAATATCTCGAATCGCCGCACCAGTACTAGCAGTTACAATTCCTACTCTTTTCGGAATTCTTGGAATCGGCTTTTTATGAGCCTCATCAAATAATCCTTCAGTTTGAAGTTTTTTCTTTAATTGTTCAAAAGCTATATATAAATTTCCAACTCCATCTTCAAGCATCTCATCGACATATATCTGATAACTTCCCATTGCTTCATATACGCTAATTCTACCAGTTACCAATACCTTCATACCATCAGCAGGTGTAAATATAACTTTACTTGCATTGCTTCTAAACATAATTGCGTTTATTTTACTATTCTCATCTTTTAAAGAAAAATAGAAATGTCCACTCGTATGTGCTTTAAAATTAGAAATTTCACCTTTTAAATAAACTGTCTGTAAATTCTCATCAACATCAAATTTAGCTTTCAAATAACGGGTAACCGCACTAACGGTTAAATACTTCTCGTTCACTCATTCACCTTCTCGTGATAAACTTTATCTAAAACTCCATTGATCATTTTTCGAACACTATCATCACTATATAATTTTGCTAACTCAATAGCCTCATTTATTGCCACCACATCTGGAGTATCAGTGTATAACAGTTCAAAAATCCCCATTCTAAGTATTGCCATATCAGTATTACCAAGTCTATCAATAGTCCAACCGTCCAAATATTTATTTGCAATACCATCTATCTCATTCTTATACGTTAAAACCCCATAGACAATTTCTTTCACGAATTCATTATCTATTGGTGAAACTTCATTAATTACATCATCGACATTGTAAGGTGTATGATTCTTATCATAAATTGTCATTTGATATAAAATTGTCATACATTTTCTTCTAAGTTCACTACGATTTTCTGTCATTTAAATCACCTTAATTAATTATAACACACATCATATAAAAAAAGATATCTTTTTATCTTTTATATGGATATCTTTCTCTAAGTTCATCGTTACTAACCCCAAATTTTTTCATAAAATTTTTATTATCTAATACTAAATAATTAAAAGCTTTATGATTAATAGCTAATTTTTTATCACGCATAAAACTCAACCTCGCATAAGACAGATTCACTCCCTGAATTAGATAAGATGGTCTATTTAAAAGTTCTGACTCTAAACTAGCATCCTGTAAAATTCCTATTTTTTCATCTAAACTAATGCGAGAATAACTAAAAACAGTAGGTACTTTAACTGTAATTAATCTAGTTTCTTCTCTAGAATAACCTTTTTCTAAAAAATAGTTAAATTTATCATTTAAATTTTCCTCAGTTAAAACATAAATTGCAGGATTAACTCCTGTCATATAATTAACTTCATCTAAATTATAACCAAGATCAAATAATGCTTCTCTTTTACTATCCAAAGTTTCTAAATTCATGGACATTATATTTGAACACTTCAAAATCATTTTACAAATTCTATCATAATTGTAACCACAAACCTTCAAATATTTTATTTTTTCATGTAATAATGATATACTATGAGTATAAATAGATGGCGTGTCTTTAGTTATTTTATTAATTTGTTTATCATCAAAGCCTAAAGATTTAAATAATTCTCTTTTTTCATTTAATTTACTAAACGAAACACTGAATAAACTTGGTACTAAACTTGTCATGCTATGAATTACATTTTTTGAATAACCCAAATTTTGAAAAAATTTTATTTTAGCTAAAACACTATTTTCACTTATTGTCAAAATTGATGGTAAAATTACCGACATATTAACTATTTCATTCATAGAATAACCAAGTTCTTTTAAAAATTCAAACCTTTTTTCCAAAGTATCATTAGGATAATTAAACAAAGTTGGATTTATAACTGTCATTCTAATAATTTGCCCATCATTATAATTGTACATACGCAAATAATTAAAAAGACGAATAACTTTCTTTTCTAAGGTGTCAAAATGTAAACGATTAACCGCATGACTATTTACAATCTTTTCTTCTTCCCGCTTGTCATAACCAAATTTTTTAAAAATATCCACTATATCTCCCTCTTTCATAATCATAGAAAAAAAGCTCTAGTCTTGCTAAGCTATTTTTTTAAAGAAAACATATACCGAGTATGTACATAAATATATAAAATTACAAATAATGCCCATCCAAACACCGGAACAATAGCACACACTAACCAAGTATAAGGAAGCATATATATTTCTTTCCCAGGAACCATTAGCTTCTCGCTAACTAAACAAGCCATTTTAATTAAAAAAACAAACAACATAACCAAACCTGGAATAATCCCCAAAATAAAACCAAGCATCCAATAATACCATCTAAAGTACCACGCATTTTTCTCATATAAATCAAGTTTATAAGCTATATAAAATGTGAAAAGTCCTAAAGTTAAAATATTTAAAATCAAATAAATAGGCCAAGCATCTTTTTTTAAAGTCTTCATAAATATCATCCCCTGCAGACAAAAAAAGATAATAAATTATCTTATTGGCAAGTTCCCTTGCCGGGTTCTGAACCTTCAACATACTCTTTATCAATAAGGCTGCAAGATGTTTTTGTAATCGAGTCCTGAAGGTAGCCCCCTAATAGTTTAACTAAACTAACGACAATCACACTGACCACCGCTATAATTAGTAGATATTCTACTAAGGCTTGACCTTTATTATTCAATTTCATAGCACCCTCCACAAAATATTTATACCTTAAGTCAATTATAATTTTTTTTTTAACAAAAATCAACCCCATTAGCAAAAAACAAACAAATTAAAGACAAATAAATGAAAATATGTTAATATTAAAATGGTGAAAAACATGGAAATAAAAGAAGCAAAAACATTCCTTCAAAAGTTAAAAGGCCTTATGTTTCAAGCAGAATTTAACTACATTTTAAAATTCAAAACTAATGGTATTCATACATTTTTTATGAAATGTAATATTGACGTATTTTTAACAGATAAAAATAATAAAATTTTATACATTTATAGAAACTTAAAACCAAATAAAATAATATTACCAAAAAAGCATGTAAAATACACTTATGAAATGCCCACTAACTATTTAAAAAATATTCAAGTTGGTAATATTTTCCCAAGAAAAAAAACTTCAAATAAATGAAGTCTTTTTTATCTTATTCTGGATAAACACTCACTTGTTTACGATCACGTCCTAAACGTTCAAATTTAACACGTCCTGGGGTTTTTGCAAATAAAGTATCATCTTTTCCAATTCCAACATTAACACCTGGATAAATCTTAGTTCCTCTTTGACGATATAAAATTGATCCACCAGTTACTACTTCGCCATCGGCAGCTTTAGCCCCTAATCTCTTAGACTCAGAATCACGTCCATTTTTAGTTGAACCTTGTCCCTTTTTATGAGCGAATAATTGGATATCTAACTTTAATAATGCCATACATTACACCTCCTCAATTACCTTTATATTTTTACTGTATTGTTTTTCTAAATCTTTTAATAAACTAACCATATTCAAAATAAGCATATCAGTCACACGATCATCTTTTAAAATGTCGATAGAAAGTTCATCTTTCGAAACTTTATAATTAATCGAATCCTCATCAATTCTTAAAATACCGTTAATACTTGTTGTCACAATAGCACTTGCCGCTGCACACACAATATCTTTTCCATACTCATCAAACATCGCATGACCACTTATTTTTATATGTTTTTTCTTTATCTCAACTCTAATCATTATGCTGCTAACTTAGTAATCTCTAACTTAGTATATGGTTGACGATGACCTTGAGTACGACGATATTTTTTCTTTTGTTTATACTTATAAACTTTTATCTTTTTGTTTTTACCATGTTTTAAAACTTTAGCTTCAACTTTAGCTCCTTTAACATAAGGATTTCCGCAAACTCCACCAATCATTAAAACATGATCAAATGTAACTTTGCTGTCAGCTGCAGCGTCTAGTTTTTCAACATATAAAACTGTACCTTCTTCAACGTAATATTGTTTTCCTCCAGTTTCAATAACTGCTTTCATACTTTTTACCTCCTTTATAACTAAGACTCGCCATTAAGGTAAGGGATAAACCTTTTTAAAACCTTTTTTGTGCGGTTGTAGATGGAGATCTACACATTTACAAATTTTATCATATTTTCCCTTTAAAGTCAAACCTTTTTTTCAGTCTTTCACGCTCCGAAACATATTTAAAACCATCGAAAAATAAATGTCTATAATCTCTTTTCATTTTAGTCATATCAAGCGAATGAATTTTCTTCACTTTTTTAAAATAATAATTCTTTAAATATCTTTCTAACAAAAATCTATTAAATAAACTCTCATGATTCTTAATCTCTAAAAAAATTCTCATAAGTAAAAATATTATTATCAAACAAAAAAGTAAATTAAAATCACTTTTAAACATTAAAATACCAATTACAATAAATGAAACAATAATAATTAAAATGTGACTCTTCTTAAAACTAACCACCTTATTTAAAATTAAATTTAAAATTTTCGCCCCATCTAAAGGAAAAATTGGCAATAAATTAAAACACAAAATAGAAGCGCTATAATATAAAATATCATCAATATTAATAAATTTATAAAATAAAAAAGTAAACAACAATTGAAAAATAGGTCCCATTATTACAATCCACGCTTCTTCACTAATTTTTCTATTTAAATCCTCATTAAAAACTGTTAAAGCCCCAAATGGTAATATGATTACCTTCTCTATTTTCCATTTAAATAAAATACCCATTAAAATATGGCCTAGTTCATGCACTATAATAATCAAACTAAATAAAATAAATCCTTTAAAATGACCTGTAATCACTGAAATAAATGCAGCCACATAATAAAAAAGGTGAACCTTAAATATATTTCTTATAATCTAAAGTCTCTCCTTCTTTAGTAAATACTAAATACATTTTTTTACCACTCGCCTCACCTAAAATATCTCCAGTTTTTAAATAATCATACATACTAACTTTAATTTCTTTAATATTCGCATACCATACTTCTACTCCATCACCTTGTTGAATAACTACTGTATTACCATACCCTTCTTTCTCTCCTGCAAATATAACTATTCCACTTTTAATAACTGGAATAACATAGTTTTCTGATACCGTAAGTTCCACTCCATCTTTATAAGATTTACTATCTTCATATTCTACTTTAGTCGAAGAGACTAGTGCCGTCTTATCAGTACCAGTAAGTGGCAAAGATGAACCAAATAACTTTTCATAAGCCGCATTTACCTCAGCAAAACTAAAATGATTTTGAAAAACATATTTATATAAATTTTCTCTTAAACTAGGACTTGCTTTTAAAGCAATCAACACCCCTAGTAACAAAACAACACAAACCAAAAACTTACTAAATAACTTACTGACTAAACTTACTTTTTTTATTCCTTTTTTCGCCATAATATCACCTATTATACCTTATTTAATAATCTATATTTTTAGAACCTCTTATAGGCATTTACATATATTATTTTAGGTGATTAAATATGAATGTTTTAGAAATCTTAAACATAACTAAAGGTACTTTAATAAATAAAATAAATCTAAATTTAAATATTAATAAATTCAAAATAAATAGTAAAGAAATCAAAAAAGGTGATTGTTATATTGCCCTAATCGGTAATACAGATGGCCATAAATATATAAAAAACGCCATTAAAAATGGCGCTTCCTTAATAATTGTCAGTAAAAAAGTATCTTATAATATTCCGACAATTTTAGTTCAAGATACCACTAAAACTCTAGGTTATCTTGCAACTTTAATCAGAAATAAATATCACCCTAAAGTTATCGCTATTACCGGCAGTGTTGGTAAAACAACCACAAGACAGTTAATTTATACCATTTTAAAAACTAAATATAAATGTCATCAAAGTAAAAAAAACTATAACAATCATATTGGTGTACCTCTAACTATATTCGATTTAAATAAAGATGATGAAATTGCTATTATTGAAATGGGAATGAACCATTTAAATGAAATAAAGTATCTATCACAAATGGTCACACCAAATATTGCTGTAATTACCAATATCGGTACTTCGCATATTGGTAATTTAGGTAGTAAAGAAAATATTTTAAAAGCTAAATTAGAAATTAAAGAAGGGTTAAAAGGCCCATTATTTGTAAATGGTGATGATGAATTATTACAAAAAGAAAATGCTTATAAAAGTGGTTTTAACAAAAGTAATAACCTCATCGCTTATAATTTAAAAACATCACTAATAAATTCTACTTTTAATATAAATATTGAAAATAAAGAATATGAAATAAAAATTAATCTTCCGTCTCATCTAATAAGCAATGTCTTACTTGCTATTCATATTGGTTTATATTTGAAAATAAATATCCAGACTATTATTAACTCCTTAAAAGATTATCAAAGTTTTGATATGCGCATGAATATTTTACATGATCATCATAACAATACCATCATTAATGACTGTTATAATTCATCTTTAGAATCATTAACCGGTGTTTTAAAACTCCTTGAAAAAGAAAAACAAAGCAAATTACTAATCTTAGGTGATATTAATGAGCTTGGTTCATATAGTAAAAAAATACACCGACAAATTCCCCTACTTTTAAACAAAATAAATAATAAAAAAGTAATTCTAATCGGTAAACAAATCACCAAGATAAAATATGAAGCATCTTATTTTAACAATTATCAAGAAGTAATTAGTTACTTAAAAAATATACAAATAAAAGACACTTTAATTTTAATTAAAGCATCAAGAAGCCTAAAACTAGAAAACATCACCAATTTTCTCATTACTAAGCCTTAATTTTCTACCTTCGATTAAACTCCCTAATCAACCTCTTTGCTCTCGCTGTTTTGGCTTTTTCTTGCCATTCAAGTCTTGGACCAAATGCTTGTGGATCAGTCATAATCTTAACCCGATCCTTATTTTGAAGTTTATAATCCAAAGTGACTGGCTCATCATTAACAATCGCTCCAACCATCGTATTTCCTACATCTGTATGTACTTTATAAGCAAAATCAATTGGTGTTGAACCTTTAGGTAACTCAATAATATCACCTCTTGTTGTATAAACATAAATTGATTGATTAAATAATTCACGTTTTACCATATTTACAAATTCACTATTATCCGTTGTCACTGCATCAAGCTCCGCAATCGATTTAAAAAATTGAAAGTGTTCCTTTAAATCTTTTTGCATTGTGGTATCTGCATCATTTCTATGTAAATCCCAGTACGCTGGCAAACCATATGTATCTATTTTATCCATCTCATAAGTTCTTATCTGCATTTGTACTAAATAATCATTAAGTCCAAAAACCGTCGTATGTAAAGATTGATACTTGTTTGTTTTTGGACTTGCAATATAATCTTTAAAACGACTATTAATTGGCGGATATTCACTATGAATAAGGCCTAAAGCTAAATAACAATTTTTAATATCATCTACAATTATTTTAATTGCCAATAAATCATGTACATCCATGATTTTTTTTCCTTTACTCATCTGTTTATATAAACCATAAATACTCTTAACCCTCTCTTTATGTTCAAAAGGAATATTATTATCTGCTAAAATATTTCCAATATCCTCTAGCATTTTCTTAATAACACCTTCCGCATCACTCTTGATTTCCTCCAAAGTACTTTCGATATTCTTATAAACATCTGGTTTCAAATAATAAAGTGATAAATCTTCAAGTTCCGACTTAATTTGATAAGCTCCTAAATAATAAGCAAGGGGTACAAATATCTCCATTGTCTCTATCGCATTTTCCTTTTGTTTAAATTCATTTTTAAATTGTAGTGTACGCATATTATGAAGTCTATCAGCTAATTTAATAATAACAATTCTCACATCCTCGTCTAAACTAGTAATTATCTTTCTCGTATTAGTAGCTACTTGCTCTTCCCTAGAAGAAAAATTCATTTTACTAATTTTTGTAACCCCATCAACCAATGTCGCAATCGTCGAATTAAATTCTTGCTCAATCTTCTCTTTAGTCATTTTAGTATCTTCGATCGTATCATGTAATAATGCCGCACATATCGTATTCGTATCAGCTTTCATTTCTGATAAAATAAAAGCGACAGATAAAGGATGCACAATATATGCCTCACCACTCTGCCGCTTTTGACCCTTGTGTAAATTTCGTGCGCGCACAAAAGCTTTAGAAATTACTTCTAAAGATTTTTTGTCTTTAATATAACCTCTCACATTATTCATCAAGTCTTCGTAAGTTATAATTTTCATAAAACCCACCACCAACTTCACTTATATTATAAATAATATTAACACGTATCATTATTAAAAACAAGAAAAAATTTAAAATTATTTAAAAAAGCATTACTTAAATGCTTAAAATTTATATTTATATTTCTTTTGACACTTTTTAACCACAAAAAACAATAACACACTATAAATTAAATTTATAACTAATGACTTCAAAACACTCATTATTAAAGCTACAAAGTCAAAACCCATACTACTGACAAGTACTAAAAGACTATAAGTAACTACTCTATAAATTAAAATACAAATTCCTATAATTATCAATATATTAAGATAATTATCACTTAAAACTAAATTTAAACGAGTTATAATAAATGCCATAAAGCAAAAGATAATGGCATGAAATAATATTGTATCAGTATAAAACAAATCATAAGCTAGTCCAGTTACAAAAGCATATTTATAGTACTCTGATACCTCATCAAAAAGCGGATAAATAATTATTAAAGCAACTAAGGTAAAAAGCGGAGCCAAAAAACCATTAATAGGTACAAAATTCGAAACAATACCTTCTAGTAAAAAAGAAACAATTATAAGTATTGCTTTCATTCAGTCTTCCTTTTTAAAACCGTAACATAATCCAAATCATCAAAATTAACCGAAGCCTTAACCTCAACTACTTTTGATAAATCAAAATTATCTGTTGTCACCTTTTGGGCTGTACCTACCATAAGTCCACTTGGAAATATCGTTCCCATACCTGTTGTCACCACGTCCGCCCCCTTTTCGATATCTACATTCTCACTAATACCTTCTACTGTATAAGTGTTAGTTTTAGAATCATACATTGAAATAAGTCCATAAACATAATCATCACCAACTTTTATCTTAACACTTATCTTATCACTCATATTTTCATTAGAAAGAAGTTTTACTGTACTAGAATAATTACTAACTTTAGTAATTTGACCAATTAAACCATCAGGAGTCACAACAGCCATACCTTTTTCAATTCCATTTTTACTACCTTTATCGATAGTTACCTCATCATACCAATAACCAATATTTCGTGATACTACTGTCGCATTAAGATATACCTTATCACTCAAAATAGTATTTAAATTCAATGTTTCTTTTAATTTTGCCACTTCATTTTGTAAATTTTCATTTTGAGCAATTACTGAATCAACTTGATCTTCTTTATTCTTAAGTTCTTTGTATTTTTCATATAAATTATTCTTTTCAGACATTTCATCCAATTTATCTTGAACAAAATTAAAAGGCGCTGAAACAACTTTTAAAACAACTGTTCCAATATCTTTTGCCACTTTTTCAACTGGATTCAAATCCCGTTCTTCCTTTAATGATGCGGCCAAAAGAGTTAACACCAAAGCTATAACCACCACAATCAAAATAAGTAAATATCTTTTATTAAATCTCTTTTTATTATACATAGCCGTCACCCATTAAAATTATAATACATTTTAAAAATATTGCCAACTAAATTTTTCCATTTTCTAAAAAACTGTAATACTTATCATCACCAATAATTATATGATCGATAACTCTAATTCCAAATAATACACCTATTTCCTTTAATCTAATTGTCAAATTGATATCTTCAGTGCTTGGTTTAATCTCACCACTTGGATGATTATGTACACAAATAATACAAGTCGCATTAAGTAAATAAGCTTCTTTAAAAACATCTCTCGGATGCACTAAACTATAATTAGCTGTACCAATAAATAATAATTTTTCCTCAATAACTTTTTTACTTGCATCTAAATAAATACAGTAAAACTGCTCTTGGTCATTGGTAATTTTACTTTTATAAAATTCAAAGATTTTTAAAGGCGTATTTAATTTTACCCCAACAATTGAAGCCACTTTTCTATTCATTCTTCTAGCAATCTCACATAACGCCACTAATGTACACGCTTTAGCCTCACCTATCCCTTTTATTTTTTTTACTTCATAAAAATTTAATTTTCTTAAATTTTCAATTCCTCCTAAACTGCTTAAAATATAAGCCGATAACTCTTTAACCGACCTCTCTTTAGAACCTGTTTTTAAAATAATAGAAAGTAACTCCTCATCCGATAAATTTTCTACCCCAACATTAATTAATCTCTCTCTAGGTCTTTCCAAAACTGGCATTTCCTTTAACTTTACGCTCACTTAACCAACTCCTCATATTTTGCTAAAACTTGATTACAAATAACTTTAACTGATTCGCTATCATCCGTTTTTGCAAGTAATTCATCATACTGCTTTAATATATTAATAAAATCTTTGTTATCTGTAATTCGCTCTTCAATCTCTGTTTCACATCCTATTCCTTTATAATAATTTTGTATTTTTAAAGCATTATCTTTACTAGTTGTAATACCAATATATGAATGATATTGATTATCCTCAACATTATAAATATAGTTCCTAAAATCTTTCATATTTTCATTCATTGTATTCATATCTTGATACACACCTCTTTGAATATAATATAGAGTTTCTGCTTCTGAAGAAACAGCTAAAGCCGGCATTGTTTCATATTGTCTAATAATAAAATAAGCCATACCAATACCCAAAATTAATGATATAGAAACTGGAAATAAATATTTTTTCATATAAATCACCTAAAATTATTTTAAAATAAAAAGCAAATTTATTTTGTCACAATATGACCTTTATAATATATATACGATTATTTTTTTTCATTTCCTTTTTTTCCAAAAAAATAGTATAATATAGATGGTGATAATATGAAGTTACAAAGGGTAAATAAATTTAAGAAAATGATTGTTTCAAACTTTCATAAAGGTCTTATCGTTGCCGGCATTGGAATTTTAGGTTTTTCCTTCTTTCCAAACGCTTTTAAACTAATAGATATAACCTTATCCAATAGTAGACAAAATGATGTAGTAGCTGCAGCCATTAATCCTGATTACAATCCTAATAGTGATATTATTTATGATAATACTCAAAATAATCTTACAGATAGCGAAACAGCCATACCTGTAGAAGAAAATGGTAAATACGACTTTGAAAAATTAAGAGAAACTAACCCAAATATAATTGCTATCATTGAAGGAAGCTGTTTTGAAGGAGGCTATTATCCAGTAGTTGCCACTAGTAGTAATGATGATATGACTTATTATACAAGGCACTCTATTGATAATCAGTATTCTACTACAGGAACTTTATTTATGGACTATACTAATAATCAAGATGACCAAATTACTAGAATATGGGGTCATAACTTTCATAATGATGGTAAAAATATGTTTACTGGTCTAGCTAACATCTGTCAAGACCAAGCTACTTTTGATAATACTTTAAGAAATGATAATTCATTAAAATTATACACCGAAGAAGGTGAATATGATTTAGATGTTGCCGCTTGCATCATTAATGATCCAAGGACTCAACGCTTAGGTAATTATGGTGACCAAAACGCCTTCTTAAACGATATGACAAACATTCAAAATTCATCGGTAATTCAAACAGATACTAAAATTGAAACTAATGACGAAATTCTTATCTTAAGCACTTGCACCGATTTAGGAAGTGCGAATGATCCATACAATAGAATATCTGTATATTGTAAAAAAACACCAACTAAAATTTATCAAATAAATCAAGGAAAAACTTTATAAAGCCATAATCGGCTTTTTTATTTTACCAAATCAAATATATTTTCACTCATAATTACCCTATATTTCAGATCTTTAATTAAAAATATTTTTATTTAAACATAATTTTCTCCATTTTATATATTGTTTATATCCAAATGATTTTAACATAAGAAAAAGCAATACAAAATTTTAGTGTTGCTTATAAATACAGTCCAATCATAATATATCTTCTTCAAAGTTCCAACATTTATAATTTAAATAACTTCATAATTATAAATCTCTTATCGTCCAATAATATAATTCGCTTGCGATTACTTTATCTAATAAGTAATTACTATCACATGCATTTGTATCATTACATGAAGTTGTTGATAATGTGCATAGTGGATTAGTACTTGCTCGGTGGTTTGCTTCATCGTATGCTCTAGCTGATAATGTCTCATTTTTGATTATTTTATATGTTCCATCTGTCTCTTTAGCTACTATATTGAGTCTCCTGGACTTACTAAATTTGTATGAAATGTTGCTGTTGTATCTGTATAACTTGGAGCTACTGTATCAGTAGGCGTACCACTTACTACACTGCTTTGAATATTTGTTATTTTTACTATAAAGTTACTTGTTCCACTTATTTTAAGTTAGCTACTAAATGCCGCATAGCCTACCCCCATTATAACTAGTATCATACATAATCCGGCTATTATATAGTTCCTCCCAGTTTTATTAAATTTTTTATGCATCTTGCTTATTTTTATTATTAGAGGGTGGTGGGATAAAAAAAGACTTTCAATCTGAAAGCCTAATAATTTCCACGTTTTCTCAAAAATGCTGGAATAACAGTATCTTCATCATCTAAACCAAGTATTGGTGTAGTATCCTCTTCTTCTTTTTCCTTATTTTGATCAAAACCAGTCGCAATAACTGTAACAATTAATTCATCTGTAAAGTTTTCGTTAATAACAGCACCAAATATTGTATTAATATCTGTATTAGCTGATTTTCTAATAGCTTCCACAGCCTCTTCCACCTCAAATAAAGTCAAGTTAGGTCCACCAGTAACATTAATAATTGCATCAGTTGCTCCATCAATACTAGTTTCTAATAATGGTGATAATACGGCTTGATTAGCCGCTTCAATAGCTCTATCTTCACCAACACCAGCACCAATACCAATTAAAGCACTACCACGTTTTTCCATAACTGTTTTAACATCAGCAAAATCAAGGTTAATTAATCCTGGACATGCAATCAAATCAGAAATAGATTGAACACCACGACGTAATACATTATCAACCTCTTTAAATGAGTCAAGTAATGGTGTTGACTTATCGATAATTTCTCTTAATCTATCATTTGGTACAACAATTAAAGTGTCAACATGTTTTTTAAGTTCCTCAATACCATCTAAAGCTTGTGTCATTCTTTTTTTTCCTTCAAAAGAAAATGGTTTAGTAACAATACCAATTGTTAAAGCTCCAGAATTTTGTGCAATATCAGCGATAACTGGTGCTGCTCCAGTACCAGTTCCACCACCCATACCACAAGTAATAAATACCATATCAGCACCTTTTAAAGCTTCTTCTAATTCTGTTTTAGACTCTAAAGCCGCTTCTTTACCGATTTGTGGATTAGCACCAGCTCCAAGTCCATGTGTAAGTTCTGCACCTATTTGAATCTTATTTTCAGCTAAAGAATTATTAAGAACTTGCGAGTCAGTATTCGCAACAATAAACTCTACTCCTTCAACTGATTCAATCATTCGATTAACTGCATTACAGCCGCCGCCCCCGACACCTATTACTTTTATTTTTGCTAACTGATCCATTTCAATTCCCATCATATTAATATCCTCCTATTCGCCGAAAAAGTATCCAAACACTTTTCCAAGCATTGTATCATCGTTAGTATTCTCTCTAGGCGAAGATAACTCATCCATATCATCCTCACTCAGCATGGAATAATCCATTCCCTTTAATTTTAATGTATTTAGAAAATAAATAATATTTCCAATTGCGGTACTATATTTATTATTTCTAACTCCAATTAATTTTACCTTAGCCTTACTAGCTACACTTGGTAAAGTATCATGCACACAATATTCAAAATCTAACATATTGCTCATGCCACCAGTTATTATTATATACTGAATTGGTTTATTTGTTAAGTCTTCTAACTCATTTTTTGCCAATGTAAGTATCTCATTTATTCTACTCATTACAACCTCAGAAGCAGCTTTTTGATTGATTTTAATCTTAACATTATCCATATTTACTGTTTCATAAATATCGTGAACATCCGCATTTCGCTTATGAGCCAAAGCAAAGTTCTCTTTTAACTTTCTAGCTTCTTCAATATCTATCTTATACATATAAGCTAAATCTCTATCAATATCTCTTCCCCCAGCTCCAATTATCTTAGTACTAACTGGAATACTTTTATTATATAAAGATACTGCTGTAATATCTGAGCCAACATTTATAACTGCACTAATACTTTTATCCAAATCACTATTCCTAAAGCAATTTATATCACCGATACTTCCTACTGAAATATCGACAATTTCAATACCTAAACTCTCAATTATACTAGCCACTGAATAAACATTTTTCTTAGGTGTAGTTACCATCATTGCTCTTCCCATTAATTTTTTACCAGGAAAACCTTTAGGGTCTTTCATAACTGTTTTACCATTAATTTTAAAATCAATTGGTACCACCGTCACAAATTCCTCATTTGGCATCAAATTAGATTTAATCCCTGTTTTATAAGAATTCATCATATCATTGGCAGTAATTAAATCACCATGTATATCACATTCACCTTTTATAATCTTATACTCAGCCATGTGATTAGGAATATTTGCAATTACTTTTTTTATCTGAATTCCAAGCATATCTTCGACTTGTTTAAAAGCTAACCTAATTGATTTCTTAGCTAGTTCAGGTTCAGTTATTAGTCCCTTTTTTATTCCCCGCGAAGGCATAGATGTCGCCGCAAGTAAATTTAAATGATTTTGGTAAAGATCACATACAACAAGTTTTATGGAATCAGAACCAAGGTCAATACTCGCATAAACATGCTCCATAACATCATCCTCCTACGGTCTATCATTAATTATACTATAATTTTACCTTATTGAAAAGAAAATGTAAACCAAAATTAAATTTTTTCCAAAAAAAGCCAAGAAAAAAGAATATTTTTAACTCTTAACCTCAAAATATTCTCCAGAATCTAAATATAATATTCCTTTTTTATTATCAAATTCTTTAATGATATCTAAATAATCATCTAATTTAGTAAATTTATTTAAAGTCAAATAAACTTGATTACCATCATTCATCGTTAAGAAAAATCTTCCATCATCAACTTCATTCGGATCATATTTAATTTCTGAAATTCTTTTAATTATATCATAATCAATCGAACTCATTGACTTTAAAAAATCAGAATAGATATTATCTGGCACATAATTGATAACTGTTGGTACTGGAAAATTATCCGTAACTTCTGTTTTATCGGTTAAAATAGTTTTATTCTCTGGCAAATAATAAAATAATGGCAAATTCTCTTCGACACTAATCACGATTTTCGTCAAACTAGGTCTTAAAACTTTTACATTTTTAATATAATCATTATCCTCAAGTCTTTTCGCAACCGTATTCGATAAAGTTTTTAAACTACTTGGATAATCATCTAAACCTGCCATTTCAATTATCTCCCAATCACTATAAAGACTATTACCCTTAACAATAATATTATTAAGTTTTACGTCAGTTAAAAATGCGACTCCTAATAAAATTACTATAAAAATAAGTAAAACTATTAACAGATTTTTAACCTTCAATTTTCTTTTTTTCCTAACACCTCGTGCCATAATATCACCTTTTTATTCTAAAACTTCTTGTTCAACCGCTAAAATAATTCCCGTTTTCTCTTTAACTTTCTCTTGAATAATTCTAATTAATTTTAATATATCTTCTCCACTCGCATGTCCCGTATTAACAATAAAATTAGCATGCTTCAAAGATACCATCGCATCTCCTACTTTAAAACCTTTAAGCCCGGCATCTTCAATTAACTTACCCGCACTATACCCAGGTGGATTACGAAATACCGAACCAGCAGATGGATATTCTAAAGGCTGTTTTTCTTTTCTATTTAATAAATTGTTATGCATCCTCTGTTTTATATTTTCATAACTATCTCGTTTTAATTCTAGCACCACTTCTAAACAGATCAAACTTTCATGTTTTAAAATAGAAACCCGATATCCTAATTGTAATTCTTCTTTATTTAAATTTTTTATATTACCTTGATCATCCAATACCGTTACATTTTTAATAACTTTGTCCATTTGCTCGCCATAAGCTCCAGCATTTTGATAAATAGCCCCACCAATAGTTCCTGGAATACCTGAAGCAAACTCTAAACCACTTAAATTCTTCTTCGCACATTCCAAAGCTAATTTCGGAAGCATATAACCAGATCCTACTGTAACTATATTACCATCAATATCAAGTTTATCAAAATTTTCTAGTTTAATCAAAACCCCATCGTATTTAGAACTAATAATTAAATTAGAGCCATTACCTAATATCTTGTGTTTTTTATCTTCTTTCTTTAGCATTAAAATTAAATCTTCTAGTTCTGTCACATCTTCTGGAAAATAAACACAAGCTACCTTGCCTTCTAATTTATATGTCGTATAATTTCTTAAATCTGCATTACTTATTTTTTTCATCATAAACTATCCTTTTTAAATTATCATATATCACTGTCGCACTATCTTTAACCTGCATTTTTCTCAAATTACTCTTAATATTTTTAATTTCTTCTTCGTTATTTATTAATTCATCAACTTTTTTAAATAAAATTTCATCGTCTAAATCTTTTTCTTCCACCATTAAAGCCGCATTTTGATTAACTAAATCTAAAGCATTTAAATACTGATGATTATTAGCCACATATGGTGATGGGATTAAAATACTTGGTACTTCCAAAGCGATAAGTTCACTTAAAGTCGAAGCTCCGGCTCTAGATACCATTACATCTGTTTTTTTCATAACTGAAGTTAAACCTTCATAAAATGGAATAATTTTGACATTTTTAGGATAATTATGTTTCATTACCTCATCATAAGAACCTTTACCTGTTACAAATAAAACCTCGTAATCTTTGCCTTCAAATCTTTGAAGTTCACTTTCTAAATATTTACTTACCCTACCAGCTCCCAAAGAACCCATTACAATAAGTACAAGTTTCTTTGTAGCTGAAAGGCCCAAAGTTGATTTAAGTAAAACTGGAGCTTTTAAAGCATCTTCACTACAAGGATTGCCAGTTACTATTGCTTTGCCTGAAGGAAACTTATCTAATGATGATTCAAATGATACTCCTACTAAATCACAGTATTTACTTAAAAATTTATTAGATTTTCCAGGTAACGAATTTTGCTCGTGTAAAAAAGTTTTATAACCTAACTTCTTCGCACTAACAACAACTGGAACCGTCACATATCCACCAACGCCGATTACAATATCTGGATTAAATTCTTTAATCATTTTCTTGCACTCTTTAAATGCTTTAAATAAGCATTTAACGGTCTTTACATTTCGAAAGATTTTTCTACTAAATCCATACATCTCAATTGATTTAAAAGGAATTCCTTTAGCTGGAACAATATCCTTTTCCATTCTATTATGGGTTCCAATATATAAAAACTCACTATCCGGTTCTTTCTCTTTAATCTTATTAATAATTGCTAAAGCTGGATAAATATGTCCTCCAGTTCCACCCGCACTAATAATAACTCTCATGCAATCACATCCTTAAAATAATTATATATCATAATTATATGTTACCGCAAGCAAATTAACAAACAAAAATCGTTCACAAAAATAATTGACAAATTTTCAAAAATAAACAATATAACAATTTAAACATTATCACATTTAATATTTAAAATTAAACTATTTCTATATAAATTTAAATGACTAACAAACATACATATAAAAATAAGCAAAAAACAACCGATAAAACTTAAAATATATAAACTATAATTAAAAATAGATATATTAACTTCGAAATACATCCCTAAATTTTCATATAAACCATTACTAATTAGTAAAACAAACGGAAATGCATATAAAACACCTTTCACACTTATAATAAAACTTTCAACTAACAGACAAAAATTAATTTTAAGATTAGTAAGTCCTATTGCTTTTAAACTAGCAAGTTCCCTTTTTCGTATTTTAATATTTGCAGAAATAATATTAAAGATTGTAAAAACCGAAATCAAAACTACAATTCCCACACATGCAAACATAAAAAGTTTAATTAATAAAACAACATTATTTATCAGTTCATAAGCTTTTTTAACATTTGTATAAACAATTTCAAAATCTTTACTTTTAACATATTTCAAAATTAAATTATCAAGTCTAGCTTCATCCGTTTTAATTAATGCATTACCTGAAAAAAACGGACACACTTCACTAAATTTATCTTCATCCAAATTTAAAATAACTCTTCCTTTCACAAGCATATTATCAAATCCAAAAGGCACCTTATTAGTAATACTTATATTATTTATTTCTTCACCACTATCTAACGTTATACTATTTAAACTCTTAAAAAGCTTATATTTTTCTTTAATCATTTTATCTTTAGTTGCTAAAGTATCATCTACTAAATTGATAACCTCATTACCACCCACATCTGTAATTAAAACCTCTACCGTATTTTGAAATCCCTGATTATAATTTTCTTTAGGAATCGACGCTTGCTTCGTGCAACTTCTAAATATATTTTTCTTATCAGCTGATAAATAACTAGCCAAACCATCAAGTTTATTATAATCGCTCATATTACTTGTCACACTTATATCGTATTTAGGTATATCTATATATTCATTAATTATTGTTAATGTATAACCTGTCAGTCTCATAAAACTATTAAATAAAATAATTATAATAAAAACACATATAATTAAGCTTCGGTACTTTCTTTTACTTCTTACATAATTAGTATAAGCATAATTTAAAACAAAATTTTTAAAATGATAACTTTCCTTTTTTACAAAATCATTTTCTCTAAAAAGTTCCATCACTTTAT
>CAWVFK010000014.1:0-55277 GCA_963928595.1 Candidatus Coprosoma sp.
AAATATTCTTCAATTATTTTTGCTTTTTCTTCTGGTGTTCTCATATTTTTCTTTCTCATAATTCCTCCTTCAATTATAATTTTATCACTAAAAAAGTAGACTTCTACCTTTTTTGTAGTTGTCTACTTTTATAATATCACTTCATTTCAGTCTACTTCTTTTCTATTTTTTCTTTAACCAATTTACTAACTAATCCCATATCGGCTTTACCATTAACTAATGGTTTTAGTTCCTTCATAACTTTACCCATATCCTTAGAAGACTCTGGTTTAACTTCAGCAAATACTTTATCAATTACTTCATTTAATTCTTCTTCAGTTAATTGTTTTGGAAGATATTCTGATAAAATATCAATTTCCGCTTGAGTTTTTTGAACAAGGTCTTCTCTAGCCCCTTTTTCAAATTCATTAATAGAATCTTTTCGTGATTTTATTTCCTTAGATATTACATCAATTACTTCTTCATCTGATAATTCGTGTTTTTTATTTAACTCGCTCATTTGAATGGCACCTTTAACCATTCTGATAACGGCCAATCTTTCTTTATCCTGATTTTTCATGGCTGTTTTTAAATCTTCTAAAATTTGATTACGCATAATTCCCCTCCTTTAGAAAAAAGCCATATAATGGCCTTCTTTTAATATCCGCGATTTTCACGGCGGTTACGACGACGAGTGTTTTTAATGCCTTCTTTTTTAGCGTTTCTTCTTCTAACTCCTGGTTTTAAGTAACCGTCTTGTTTTTCTCTTAATTGTGCTAGGGAGCCATCTTTACTATTGGCAGCTTTTAGGTTTCTTAATGCACCATCAACATTGCCATTTCTAACTACTACTTTTGTCATAAAAATCCCTCCCTTCTTGGCTAAGGATATTATAACACGGTAATTATTCGTTTTCAAGGAAAAATGTAAAAATATAATAGAAAAAGTAAGCTTTCGCTTACTCTAGACTGCAAGTGGCACCGGATGTTATCCTTCTAAATGATGATCCAAGGCTTTTTCCAAGTTCGATTATAAGACTTAAACCTTTGACTATTGCATTGATGAAAGTAGCCGTAATTGAACCTCCATTAATCATTTTTAAATCTTGATCTTTAATAATCATTTACCACACTCTATTGGATTTAAAAATCCTTCTATAGCACTTATGATAAAGGTTATTACACCACCTAAGGCAGCCCAAAGGCCATAACCTCCGCCACTCACTTGCATTAGTTCCCTATTACTTAAATTCATAAATCCCCTTTCTAGTTATTACGCGTAGTATCAACAACCACTTTTCCTTTTTGTAATTTGATATACTTGTCAAATAAATCCAAATTATCTAATCTATGTGAAATGTAAATTATAGTTTTATATTTGTAAGTTTTCATCAGTTTTTTTAAAATCCTCCTTTCCATATCTACACTTACTTGATTTAATCCTTCATCAATAATGATAATGTCAAAATTATTTAAAGCGCGAGCTAAGACAATACGCTGTTTTTGACCACCAGATAAATTAAATCCATCTTCTTCAATTATCTGATAATAATTTCCTTTTACAAATTTATCTATTTCACATATTTTAGTGTTTTTAGGATTTTTCTTTTTTAAGTTTAAATTATCTTCTAAGGTTCCCGTAAATAGTATTTCTTTTTGAGAAACATATAAAATATTATTAAAATTATATTTTTTTATTTCTTTCTCTCCTATTTTCACACTACCTTGATAATCTTGATAGTAACCTTTGATAATTTTAAATAATGTGGATTTACCACTACCACTATCACCTGTTACCATAACTTTACTTGATTTAGATATTTTTAAATTAAGTTTTTTTAAAACATGATTATCTTGGTTAAATATATAATTTAAGTTAGTAATAACAATATCACCATTTGCTTTAATAGGTTTTATGTTTTCTGATTTTTTGGTAGTTAATTCGGTTATATTGCTTAAAGCTGTTTTAACCTCATTTATTTGATAGCTAAAGTTAAAAAGATTTTTAAATGAAGATATAAGTAATGAAGATAAAATAAACAAAGTGACAAAAAGCGTTATATCACTATTACTTTTTTTTATGATAAATATGACAATTAGAAATGTACTTAAAGTTTCTAACATGTTCTTTAATAAATTATGATTTCCCTCATTTGTAGATAATTTCTTTTGACTGTTTATAAAATTTTGATATTTGTGATTAAATGTATTATATATTTTAGGAGTAATATTTAAATTTTTAATAGTTTCAAAGCCCACGATACTTTCTACAATGTATGAACTATTTAAAGCTTTTGTTCTAATCATTTCTGAGATCCATACTTTTTGTTTTTTTTGGTAAATCGAAGTAATTAGTGAGAAAAGTAAAACACTGATAAAAGATATTATTAAGACAGAAGGATCAATACAAAAAATGATTATACTTATAATTAAAATTAATGGGATTTCGAGAAAAACTATTTGAATAAACTCATTTATAGCATTTCTAATTATCGAAAGATCATTAAAGTAACTTGTGATTTCTCCAGTGGTTTTACGGCGGTAATAACGATAAGGAAGGTTTAAAATATTTTTAAAAATATCCATGGATAATTCTTGATCGAGCTTTATATTAAAATTTAAAAGCAACTTGTCTTTAAAGAAAGATAAAAGGTTTTTGGTAACAAAAATTAAAGAAAAAATTAGAAGCAGGTTTGTGACATTTTTTTTACTATTAATAATAGCTGGTATAAAAAGTGAAGTTAAAAGTGAAAAGATACTAACGATTATAGAAAAGACATAGATAATAATTACTAATTTTGAATGTTTTTTTATATAACGAAACAGAAATTTTATAACTTGAGGCTCTGGTTCAGACACAATTTTGGAAATTGGCCTCATTTGAATAGTAACTCCACTCCATATTTGATAAAAATCTTTAAAGGACATTGTTTTTAAGTTTGTAGCAGGATCGGCAATGAATAAAGTTTTTCGTTTTGGATTTACCTTATAGATGACAATGTAATGTTTGTAGGAGCCATTAACAGTTACATGTGCGATACAAGGTAATTTGAGATTCAAAACATCTTGTGATTTTATTCCGACACTTTTAAAACCTAAAGAATTCAATGTTTCTTTGATATTATAAGCGGTTGTACCATTTTTATTGGTATTCATCATCTCACTTAGCTTGTCCATATTTACATACCCGTGATAGGACTTTAATATCATCTGCACACAGGCTGGACCACAATCTTTAATTCCACATTGCTTGACAAAAGGATATTTTCTAATTATTTCACCTCCCTTATATTTTATATACGACGTTTTGAAGGTGAAATCCTTTAAAAAAATAAAATTTATTAAAAAAATGGTATTTTTACCATTTATAAATTGTTTTTATATATTTTAATTTTTTTAGGGCCATAACTTTTTTCTTTGATTAATTCGAGGTTGGTGTGAGGCTCACCTATCTCATATTCACAGATGACAATTCCATTTTCATTTAATAGGTCTCTTTCTTCAATTATGCGCAAGGACTTGTCTAATTGGTTTTCTTTATAAGGGGGGTCTAAAAAAATAATATCAAATTTTTTATCAGTTGTTTTTAAGAATTTTTTATAATCAATATGAATGATATTTAAAGTTTCTTCAAAATTTTGGCTATTTTCTTTAATGGTTTTAATAGCTTCTATATTATTATCAATTAAATAACACTCTTTAGCTCCATTACTTACGGCTTCTAAACCTAAGGCTCCACTACCGGCAAATAAATCCAAAACTATACTACCATGAATATAAATTTGAATCATACCAAATAATGATTCTTTAACTCTATCCATAGTAGGTCTCGTACCTTCAATATTAAATCCATTTAATTTTTTTCCTTTATATTTTCCACTTATAATGCGCATAATTAATCACCGTTTATATTTTAACACATTATTTGAAACTGACCAATATTTTTTCGAGCATTTCAAAGGTATTAAAGACTCTTTCTAATCTATCAACTTTTGATAGATGATATTCTCTTTTAACTTCTTCTTCAAATCTTTTAAATTCCCAAGGTGTTCTATTTAAGGTTTTATACCACTGAGCGTGCTGACGAAGATATCTTAGATAGTTTTCATTTTCTTTTATTTTAAATTGTAAGTCTAAAGTCATTAATCATCAAAGTGTTTATATATTGGCCTTGGCTTATAATTATTAGTTTGAGGTGTTTGTTTATTCGATGACATATCTTGAAGTAAACTTAAAACTCTTTGTAAGCTAGTAACACCATTTTGAATACCATCTAAATCTAAGCCTTTAATAAAATTAGTCAAGTCAAAGTTAGTAGTTTGCTTTACCGGAGTACTTTCTTTGACTAGATAATCTTTCCAAGCTTCTTTGTCTTCACCATAGATATCATATATTTCATAAAATTGTTGCCAGGTCATTTTTCCATCTTTAACATGTTTTAAAAGAATTGGATTACTTTTAACAAAGTCTTTAAATTTTTCTTTTGTTTCCATATGTATCACCTATATTAATATATTCATTATATAGGAAAAAAACACACAATTTATAAAAAAACTTAATTATGAATTTTGGACATAATTAAGTTTTACAGTTAAAGTTCCAGATAATTCTGTAGGTTGAGTTGTAACATTACTATTATATGCAATAGTGACATCATACTTTTGGCTTTCACCAGCTTTTAATAAATCGTTTTCGTTTATACCAGAGGTTGAAAAAACAATTGCAGGATTTTGGGATTCAGTCATGTTGATGCTTTCAACTTTGGCGTCGACTGTTCCTTCATTGGTGACTGTCACAGTATACGTCATACTGTCACCAGGACTAGTTAAGTTTGTTTTAAACGTTGCAGAAGTGTCAGAAACTACTGGTTCAAAAGCTTTAGTGGCTTCGCCAATAATATTTTTAGTGGTAACATCTGTAATTTTAATATCCCAATTACTATCGATATTTGCTGTGCCATTTATATTTAAAGTTGTCGAAAATGCAGCATAAGTTATAGCCATAATACAAACAATAGCTATTAAAAATGTTATAATAATATTATTTTTTTTCATCATACTCACCTATTTTAATTATAACACAATATAGAAAAAAAGTCCTATTCACTAGCACTTTTTTCACTCATTGACGCAACTTCAATTTTATTACCGTTATGAATTAGAGTTAAACTACCCTCAGTTTGATAGCCTAAATCTTCTTTATATTCTACTTCAAAATTATATATATAAGCATTATCATCGGTATTTTCGCCATAAGTATAGCTGTCATTTTTAACTTTAGTTACAGTAACTTTAGTAACTTCTGGTAAGGTTTGTTCACGATCTCCATAAACGTCACTTTCAACTGTTTTATATACAGCGTCCATCGCATATTTTTCAAAGTCATTTTGATAATTAGCATAAACAAATTGTACTCCACCAACATCATTTTTACTGATTTTATTATCTAAACTAAAGAAATCAGCGATAAACATTTGGGCGACTAATTCAGAATATTTTTCTTCATCAACATCGTCAGTATTTAAAACTTTTTCTAATTCCTTAAATAGTTTTTTATAATATGCGGTGGCATTATCTCTTAGGGTATATCCATAGGCATCGATAGATGCGACTTCTTTAACTGCTTTAGTATCAACATCTTTGGCAGTTAGTTTACAGACGCCTAAAATGATACCCGAAATAATTAATACAAGTAGGATAATTAGAATAGCTACTCTTTTGACGTTTATTTTACGTTTCTTTTTCATCTTTGCCCTCCTTTTATTACTTTATCTGACTCTTCAGTTTTCTTAATTAAGTCATGAACTATGATGTCATTAGAAACCGCAATTTCTTTTTCAGCTATATCAGTATATTTAGATATGTAGTTTTTGTCAATAACAGAATCTTCGTCAAAGACAATTGCTTTGCCATTTTGACTATCATAATACATTTTATCGGTAATCCAGTTTCCATTAGGGAAAATAACGTAGTGGTCATCAGTACTAAAGACATCGTGACCTAAAGCATATTTATCATAAATACCAAGCATATTACCTAAGGTTGGAAGAACGTCGTACATGCCAGTTACTGTAGTAACTTCTGTATTGATTTTCTTCCTTAATTCTTTATCTTTAGTCCAGATAATAAGTGGTACTTTACGATTAAGCTCATAATCATATTTAGTAAATTCTTTATAATTTGGATCACTACTTGAAAGTTTAGAGTCAGTTTCAGGGTTGTAGTTATAGTAGTAATCATATTCTGATCTTTTGATTTTAGCATCGTGGTCACCATAGATGACTAAGACAGTATTATCTAGTAATCCTTCTTTATCAAGCTCATCGACAAGTTCACCAATGGCCTCATCAGCATAATGTGCGGTTGTAAAGTAATGTCCTAAAGTTGTGTTTGATAAATAATCATTGACAACTTCGGTTTGTTCACCAGTAACTTCGTCAGTTTTAGTGTAATGATATGTTAAATCTAAATCAGTTTGATCTTCTAATCCTTCAAATGGGGTATGATTTGTAAGCATGATCAAAGTTCCATAATATTTATCATGTTTTTTAGCAATATTTTTTATTTTTTGAACCGATTGTCTAAAGAAAGATTTATCTGAAAGGCCTAAGCCAATAACTTCATCGATATCATAATCTTTATCATAGTAATAGAATTTATCGTATCCTAATTGTTTATGCATGACTTCCCTATTCCACATGTTTCCTTTGTTAGCATGCATACTAAAGACATAATAATCTTCATTTTTTAAGAATTTTTGAATTGATGGATATTCTCTATCCCAGTAACTGACAAATACGGTACCACTACTTGCTGGAAGTAGAGATGTACTATAAGTAAATTCGGTATCACTACTTGTTCCAACACTTTCTTGAGCATAAAAGTTAGAAAAATACATACCTTCATCAGCTAATTTCTTTAAATTAGGGGCAATAGCTTTTCCATTAATTTCAGTATCTAACAGATAATTTTGCATGCTTTCGGCATGAATAACAATGACATTTTTATCTTTAAATATATCCGTATATTTGTTGGTAGCATCTTCATGGGTATTTTCTGCATAATAATCTCGAAAGTATTTAGCAGCGGTATCATATCCAAATAAAGGACTAATTTGTGGTTTTAAGCTAGCAATTAAGTCATTTCCTTGATAGACATAAATACCGAACTTCATAACAACATATTCTCTATTCCATTGTTTATATAATCTACTAATATCCGTTCCAGTTAAAGTTGAAACGAAGAATCCTAAGACAATAGCAGCAGCTACTAAGACTTTTAAAACACTAACTCTAAGTTTGTCTTTAATTTTGATTTTTTCATAATAACCATGTTTTAAAAGTTTACGATGAACAAATATTAAAGTTAATGGGGCCCAAATATAACAGAAATCTTTTAATTCCATAATAGTTTTTAAGGCACCAGTCACTCCTCCTAATTGAAGAGAAGTAGCTAAAAGTGAGAACGATGTAAATGAGACGTAGTTTGTATAATAAATAGAATTAATTAAACAAACTAAGGTCAAAACAATCGAACATGTCAGAAAATATTTAAATCTATTTTTAGGTTTGAAAAAATAAGCAAAAGCACCAACAAATAGAATAAAAGCTAAATCAGCCAATATTGGAGATATGGCTGTATAATTTTTTACTGTTAAAAAACGAATCAAACATCCATTAATCAAGGAAGTTATGATAAATGTTGTAAATAAAACATTATTTTGGAAAAAATATATTACTTTGTCTTTAGACTTTTTTAGAATATTTAATAATCTATGACCAAATTTTTTCATATTCCACCTCAATTACTTTTAACATTATAGCACGTTTTTTATATAAAAAAAAGTAGTTAAGATAACTTTAAGATTTGCTTTACTTTTTATATATATAAAAAGTGGCGTCAAGCGCCACTAGGAGACTATTACCTTTAATACTGGTTTGGATTCACAGTTAAATCTCTTCAGTACTAGTAGTCTGCGGATAAGCATATATCGGTAATAAATATATGCCCACTATTTATTATTTTCTAATTTTTCTTTTTTATTCTGTTTTTTAAA
This sequence comes from Candidatus Coprosoma sp., assembly GCA_963928595.1. Lineage (GTDB taxonomy): Bacteria > Bacillota_I > Bacilli_A > RF39 > UBA660 > Coprosoma. The sequence continues at coordinate 8,034 of CAWVFK010000014.1, forward strand.
GCGATTATATTCATCAGCATTGATGGCAATACCCATAACGAAGATATAAGCTAAGATATATATCCAGATCATCATGACGATAATTCCGGAGATACTACCATAAAATAAGGTATAATTAGCCAAATGGGAAACGTAATATGAATAAATGGAAGTGGTTACTATCCAACACACGGTTGTAAATAAAGCTCCTTTATTCATATATTTACTCGATATCTTTTCATCTGGAGAAATGGTATATATAATTTTTAAAATCCAGAATATTAGGACAAAAGCTATTGGCCATTTTAATAAAACGAAGATTAAGTAGATATTAGAACTTATAGAAGATAAAACTCCTACATTCATTATTTTTTCAATGATGATATTGCCATAAGCTAAGACGACAAATATAAAGATAAAAAGAAACATTAGTAGAATAATCATAAAGAAAGCTTTAACTCTATCTTTAACATAGTCATCGCTTTTAATATTATAAAGTTCGTTTGAAGTGATAATTATTGAATATGTACCGTTGGAAACTAAGATAAAACCAACAATCATAAAGAAAAGAACATTTCCAGTAATATGACTGCTTTCAATAAAAGGTAAAATTATTTGCATAACATTTTCTGGAATTATTTTTCCAATAGTATCGACTAAGGGCTCAATAAAAAACAGCATTTGAGAACCAATATAACCAAATAAGGTTAATAATGGGAAAATAGCTAAAACAAGGAAAAAGGCAAGCTGTCCGGGTAATATTTTCATCTCCGGCATGGTGATTAGATTAAATATTCGTTTTAAATAAGATTTTATCATACTGCCTCTTCCCTTTCGTTTTAATTTTTTACTTCTTCTTTATTATTACGCATATCTAAAGTGGCTTCATTTATGGCATCGTCAATAGTTTTGATTTCATCGGTAATCATACTATAACCAATGGCAGCTCCAAAACCGTGTGACAATTCTTTAAACTCTTTATTTAATTTTCTAATATATGTAACAATTGATTTTTCATCATGTCCAATGATAAAGATTAAAAATTCATTACCATTTGTTCTTAAAATTTCACTATCTTTTAACTGATGATTGATTAAAATACTAGCAGCTTCAACTATAATCTTATCACCTTCTGCATGACCAAAGTTATCATTGATATAAGCAATATTATTTAAATCAATAATTATTACTGATTGTGGATAAGCTTCACTATTATCCCAAGCTTCCATATTATCGTTTAAATAATTACGGTTTTTAAGTGATGTTAGAGTATCAATGTAACGAAGCTTATCGGTTTTAGAAAGTTTACTATTGATGTCTTTTTTCTTACCTAAAACAATTTTAGTAATAATACCAGCGATAGCAAGTAACACAATGACTAGACAACTTAAAATCAATTGTAAGTTCTTACTATTATTATTTTCCAAAAGTAAATTTCTATAACTTTCGTGTGTCATTTCCTTAGTGTTTATAAATGAAAGATAAAAATTAAAGAAATCATTTAAGTGTTTATCATCATGGTCGTCTTTAGAGATAAATCCATAATTGTTTTCAATATCTAAGGTATGAAGGTTTTTATAATCTTTTAAGTCTGATCTAACATAATAATCATATGTGTATTCATCGATGGCAGCAACATCAGACGCATTTATATTATTAATTAAATCTCTAATATTATCAAATTCTTTAGTTTTTATATCATTTGATTTCAAATATCTAGCTATTTTACTATTTTTTATAGTTAAAACAGTAGTATCTTTTAATGAAGATACATTATTAACAACTAAGTCAGTATCTTTATCAGTAATAACAGCTATTTTACTATCATAAACTGGAATAGTTTGATATATATTATTTAAACCGCTATTATTAAAATTATTTAAAACTAAATCTAAATTACCTTTTTTAAAATCATTAAGCATAGTTTCGACAGATGAATATTGTTTATAATCTACTTCAATTCCGGCAGTAGCAGCAAAACCACTAATTATAGAATGATCAAAGCCTTGCAAACTAGCATTTATCGTAACATCATATGGGGCATTAGCAACAAATCCATAAGTGTATCTTTTGCTTCGAAAATCTGTTTGGCTTTTTTCAGAGATATCTTTATAATTAAAATAAGTACTAGCTAAATAAGTATTAAATGAATCCTTAAGATTTCTCTCTTTCCATCTATTAAAGTATTTAGTAAGAATGGTATTTAATCTATCATTATCTCCTAAGGTGATTACATAGTCTATTTTATATTCAGTGATATTATAAGCTATATGCATATCATCTGATGTCAAAATATTTTCTAAATAGTCAAGTTTTGGTAAAACAATGGCTATTACTTCATTATTGGTTAGGGCATTTAAAACTGCATCATTTGAGTCATATGGTTTATAAGTAATATTAGATGAGCCAGTTAAATATTCCTCGATAGCTTTTTGATCATCCTTCGAAACACCGATGGATAGATCTTTTATTTCATTAACATCATTATAATATTTATTTTCTTTAGTTATTAAAATGTAATTATCTTGATATAAAACTAAATCATCTGAATCTACTTTGTTTTGTCTAGCAAGAGAATATTCAGCTGTGGCATCTTCATTAATATCATATGATAATTTGTTAAATTCAAGATCGGTTTCAGTTTCTAAGTCATTTAGAAAGTCAAAAAGTAATCCATCACCATTATCACTGACGATTGGTACATCATTTAAAGCTGCAAAGTCAATTACATTATTTTTATTGTCTTCAATCCACTTTTTTTCAACAACAGTTAAAGCTGTTTTTTGGTCTTCTTTAGTAAAAAAACGGACTACGCCGATAGACCCTAAAATTAATACAACTACTATGATAATTATTCCGATTTTTTTATTCACTGCTTCCAACCTCGTTCCCGTATGTAAAATTATCTTCTGTCTTATGTTTGTATCCAGCGATTGGGTAATTGTCATTATCTTCTTCTGTGTCAATTAAGATTTGAATATCATAGTATTCCTTATCATCGTCAGAAATCTTATCTAAAATGGTGTCACCTAGTTTTTTAGCATCATCAGCACTCATATCATTACTGACAGTGATGATGAAGTTTAAGATACGTCCTTCATTATTATAAGTAACATCTTTTACTTTATCATTTCCTTTTAATGAACTTTCAATATCATTAACAGTATCTGATGATATTTTGTGTTTATCAATACCATCAAGGCGATCACCATATTTGTTATTACTGAAGACAGGAATAATAAATAACCATATAATTATTAAGAAAAAAATAACTAAAAATGCAATTCCACCAATCATACATTGTTTTTTATGGGTTTTAAAAAAGTCTTTCATTATATCACCTCAAACATTATACTATATTTTATATTAATTTTCAAACTTCACTGATGACATATGGGTTGGTTTCTGAACCAGTACCGCCAATTATTTTAACGTTTTCATCAACAGTTAAAACTGGACGAACGTTTAAAGTTTCTGTACTACTTACAGTACTAATTAAACCATTATTTATAACATAAACATTACCATTTAAACTATTCAATGTATACTCAGCGCCATTTGTTTCAGAAAAATCTGACAAGTAATTACCAACTGTACATTCAGCTTCATTACCTGAGATACATTTTAAATTATTAGAGGCATTTAAATAATCCTCAGTAGTTAAAAGACCAACAGTAATGTTTTCACTATTGATACATTCATCATCATTATATGCTAAACAGAACTTTGATGCTTTAAATTCCCCAACACTATTTAAACTGTTATAAAAAGTATTGTTTAAATAAGTTTTGACAGTAGAATCATTAAAATCAGTACTACCATCGTTATCCCAAGATATTTGGGCAGTTTGTTCATTACTAATGATTTTAATACTACCATCACTATTGTTACTTAAAATGCGCCATAATTTACCATCCAATTTTAGATAGTTGTCGGGATTATCTCCTTTATATATACCGCCATCTGCTACTAAGACATCTTTTTTTTTAGAATTATTAATGATAGTTGTCGATAAATTATTTACAGATACTTCATTTGACTTAGATGCGGTATCAATATATTTATAAGTAAATTGTTTGATACTACTATCATATTTTATTTCGACATTGCCGGTTAAATTTTTACTACTATTACGAGGATCTTTGACTTCATCGTCAGATATATACCCTTCTTCTAGCAATGTATTAACAGAAAGACGATAAACAGTCCCATTATCTGGAAGAGTACTCGCATTATCAATACTCCAGTTTTTAGCGGCAGATTCAATAACAGCAACTTGATCTTTATAAGCACTTTCCCTAGAGTTTCTGATTACTGAACCAATGGCTGGATAAACAATTAAAGCGATTAAAGCTAATATGGCAACAACAGCTATTAATTCAACTAAAGTAAAACCTCTTTTATTTCCTTTCATGTGATCACCTATTCTATTTAAATTATAAATTAATTAGTGGTCAAAGTCAACCAACCCGTGATATAATACTGTTGTATTTTTTCGGGGTGATTTTATGAAAACTGAGCTTTTGAGTCCAGCTGGTAATATGGAAACTTTAATTGCTGCTTGTAATAACGGTGCGGATGCAGTGTATGTTGGAGGAAAGGTGTTTGGAGCGAGAGCCTTCGCACCTAATTTTTCTAATGCAGAACTCAAGGAAGCTGTCCAATATTGTCATTTATATGGGGTTAAATTATATGTAACTGCTAATACAGTGGTGTTTGAAAATGAAATAGATGATTTTTTAGAATATATGAAATTTTTATATAAAATTGGTGTCGATGCGGTGATTATGCAGGATCTTGGAATGATTAGTCTAGTTAGAACATTAATTCCTAATTTAGAGATTCATGCATCAACACAGATTAATTGTCACAATGATGAAAGTTTATATTTACTTCATGATATGGGAGTTACTAGAGCTGTTTTAGCTAGAGAGATGAATATAGATGAAATAAAAGCTTTAAGATGTCCCATCGAGAAGGAAGTATTTATTCATGGGGCTTTATGCGTAGCTTATAGTGGACAATGTCTATTTAGTAGTTTAAATGGTGGTAGAAGTGGTAATCGAGGTAGTTGTACTGGTTCATGCAGATTACCTTATAAATTATATGATGATAAAGAAGAGTTAAAAACTAAGGACAAATATTTACTTAGTACTAAAGAACTTTGTTCGGTTAATAATATTAAAACAATACTGGATTTAAAAATTGATAGTTTAAAGATTGAAGGAAGGATGAAAAGTCCAGAATATGTGGGTTATGTCACCAATGTATACCGAAGACTTATCGATGAATATTATTCAGGAGGCAACCCCACTATTACTGAAGAAGAGATGTATAATTTAACAACGCTTTTCAACAGAGAGTTTACACAAGGATATTTATTTAACGATAATATTTACAATACTAAAACGCCCAACCATTTGGGGGCGACACTTGGAAAAGTAATTAAAGTTAACAAACATAAAATATTTATAAAATTATATCACGATTTAGTTCAAGAAGATGGGATAAGGTTTTGTGAAAGTTCTAAAGGAACGATTGTCAATAAACTTTATAATGAAAAAGGATTACTAGTAAATCATGTAAATAAAGGTGAGATTGCGGTAATCGATAATAAAATTGGGCTTAGTAGTAAAGATAATGTGAATAAGACCATTTCTAAGAAATTGATGAGAACGATTAATAAAGTTAGTTCGAAAAAAATCCCGATTACCATTAAATTAAAAGCTTTAGTTAATCAAAATTTAGAATTATTAATTAGTGATGGGATTAATAAAATTACTGAAAAATCAATTGTGTTAGATAAAGCAAGAAATAAATCTACAACTAAAGAAGAAGTCTATTCTAAATTAAATAAGCTGGGCTCTACTCCATTTTATTTAGATAAATGTGAAATTCAGTTAGATAATGTATTTATTCCAATGAGTTTTCTCAACAATCTTAGAAGAAAAGTTTGTGACGAACTTATATCTAAAAGATGTGAGTGTAATAATAAGGTTAATTTTAAATATGAAAAAAAGATTATTAATGTCGAAAATAATTCAATGAGTATATTGGTTAGAAACGAAGAACAATTGAAATGGGTTTTAGGTAAAATGAGAATATATACTGAAGATTATGACTTGTATTTAAAATATAAAGATAAAAATGTATTTTATAAGTTACCTAGAATAATGCATGATTTTCCTGATTATAATGGTGAAAAATTATTAGTGAGTGAACTTGGTGGCATTTACAAATATAGTAAAAATAATGTGGTGATTGCGGATTATCCGCTTAATATTACAAATAGCGAAACGGTTAATTTTTTACACAGTTTAGGAGTTAAAATATCGACAATGTCACCTGAGGTTACAGATGATGAAATGGAAAAATATTGTTATCCTATAGAAAAGATAATCTATGGAAAACCCGATTTAATGATATTAAAAACATTTAGAAAAGATGGGAAATATTTAAAAAATAATATAGGTAATTATTTTCCGATTATTCACGGTGAATATACAACGATTTTACACCACCAAAATATTAATGTAAAAAATGAGAGAGGCCGTATTATTTTATTTGATGAGACAGAAAAAGAGATTAAAAATTTGATTTAATCTCTTTTTATTTAAATTAACAAGATTAGGACTTTAATTCCTAATCTTGTTTAACGAAATGATCGAAATCAGATTCTCTTAATGTGAATTTGTATGCTGTCGCATTATTTACGATGACAAATACACTTTCAACATTTTCTTTAACTTCGAAGTAAAGTATTGGTGAATGCAATTCTTCTTCAACATCTACTAAGTCGTTAAAGTTCTTAACATTGATAACATCATATTTTTCTAAGTCTGGCATATTGTGAGTTTCAGCGATGATATCAGCATATTCTTTTAAGATCTTGTTAAGAGCTAGAACATATTCAGATTTTCTAGTTACAGCAAGTAGACTCTTAGCTAAGATTTTGAATGCTACTAATGAGATAACTAATAATACAATACCAAACATTAATAATGGAATATTGATTTCAGCTGTTTCTTCAGCTGATTTATAAATTGTATCTCCACCACTATTTACATAGTTAGGTTTAATATTCATGGTTTGTTGTAATAATGGAATTTCTAATACCATAGTGTTTGTAGCTTGCATTTTTTCATCACTTACACCAGCTAAGCCAGCAGTAATATTAATTTTAACGCTTAAATCAACTCTCGCATCCAATGATAAACCAAATTGATTACGGAAATCAGTCATAATATCATTATATTGATTGTAATTTAATCGAACATTTTTGCTGATAGTGAATGAATCACCAGTACCACTTTGACTAGCTTGGTTAGCTATAGGATATTCTTTTGACCAAACTTCAACATCTTCTCCATCTGTGTTTTGATATAGTCCTTTAGCTGTGGCAACTATTGAATAAGTATAACTATAATCAAGTTCTTTAGTACTTTGGAAATTATAAGATGCATCAACATCAATATAATCAATTAATGAAGTAATATACTGTTTATTCATTCCAAGATAAGGTGATGTAAAGAATTGATTATCTTTTAAGTATACTTTATAATTTAAATTTGAATTATAAGTATATGAATATAATTTTTCTTGAGCAGCTTGTTCAGGATTCAAGCTTTTAACAATTGATACAATGGATACCACCGTAACGGCGATTACAGCGATTAATAAGAATACTCTAATCCACTGTTTTAAAATTATTTGATTTTCATTTTTTTGTTTCATCTTTCTTCTCCCCTTCTTATGATATTGCACCACTTAGCCATACTGATGGATATCCAATCAATGGTATAACAAATGATACTTTTCCTTTTACATCTTCTAAAGCAACTTTATCAGCATCAACAGCATTGTTATGATCACCTTTGGTAATGAACTGTTTGTTGCCTTTACTGTCATTAGTAATTTCTACTATTCTATGAACAACATATTTTGTTCCACTAACGAATTGAATTATGTCTCCTTTTTTCAATTCATCTTTTTCTCTGGTGGTAAGTTTATTAACTACTACTGCATCACCTCGATTAAATGTTGGTGACATACTACCAGATAAAACAGCAATTGGTTGATATTTGAATAATCCCATAACGAAGCCGGCAAGTAATGCGATAAATGCGAATACTGGGACATATACCACCGGGTTATAACTTCGCCTTTCTCTTTTAGATAGTCTTTCTGATCTATTTACATGAACATAGTTCATATAGATATAAATTGCGAGTGGTAAGGTTACACCAACTATTGCAGTAGCAAACCAATCTAGATTTGGAATGATTGGTACAATGAATGGCGGAACGGTGACAAACAATCTATAAATAATAGAAAATTTAGCTCCACCTATATATACTAGATAAGTAGCCAAAGCACTTTCTAATATAGCTGGTATTAAAGTAGTTGAAGAATAAATAAATATTTCTTTTAAATCTGTAAAATGACTACCAATATTAGAATAGTTTAAGTTTATTAACATAAATATTATAGTCATTAAAATAAAGTTCATAGCTTTTTTCTTTTCGTTTTTGACTAAGGCTTCTCTAATAAATTCTTGGAAGAAAACAAGTCCAGCAAAAGACCATAAGTTTTTCAAAATACTAAGTAGATCTTTTGAGTAAGGTGTTTTTTCAAAACCAAAAATTAATCCGAGTAAGAGGTAAACGATTATATAAATGATAAGTGCTATAATTAAACTTTGTGTTTTATCTTGTTCACCCTTGACCCTTAAACTAGAATCTCGACTTAGGAAAATAGCAATTCCACACATGAAAATCCATATAAACGGATGAATAATTTCATTATAATAGTTGAGATTTAGTGGGACAATGACAAAGACATTTAATACTAAATATATAATTAATAAACTATATATTATTAGGTTCTTTTTCATAATCATACCCCTTTTTAATAGTTTTCCCTACTATTCTATAATGAATTATAGCATAACATTTTGAAGTTGACAACTGTAATTTTGGAATTTTTTAAGGCATTTTTATTTATTGACATTTTTAGAAAAGAAAAAGCTCATTTTTTGAGCTTAAGCTTGAACATATGTCATTGTTACTGTTAAATCAGCTGTAACATTTTGAGCATTTCCTTGTCCCTCTGCTTTGTCAACGAATTCAGCAACAATTGTAATTGTAGCCCTACCATCATTCGCATTTAAAGTTCCAGTTCCTGGACTTGTAACAGTGTATTTAATGTTACCGTCCTCACTAGTAGCAACTAAACCTTGAATGTCCATGCCTGGAGTGTCGCTTGATAAAGTAATATTGCTTAATCTAGCGTCTAGGGTTCCAGCATTTACAATTGGGATTGTATATGTGATTTTGTCTCCTGGACTTGTAAAGTTGGCTGTAAAGGTTGCTTGTAATCCACCTTCTTCAACATTAACTGATCCAGTTGGAGTTGTTCCCATTGTAGATTCTGGATTATAGGCTGCGCCATCACTTTCCATATGAACATCCCAACTTGAAGTAATTTCAGCACTTCCGTTAATTGTTAGTTGTTGAGCAAATGCGGCATAACCTACAGCCATAACAAATACTACAGCTAATAGTGCACCAATTAGAGCATTTTTGTGTTTACTTTCCACGTTTTCCATCCTTTCTTTTAAGTAGTCTTTGCTACCTTAAATATAATATACCATATTTTGATTTTCTCTTCAAGATTGAACATAAAAGAAAAGCCAAAAGGCTTTTCTATAAGTTTTATGCTTGTATAGCATCAACAGTAATGTTAACACTTGCTGACTGTGTTGTACCAACTGATGTAGCACTTGAAATAAATTCAGCTTTTACAGTCATAGTAGCTTCTTCACTTGCATCGATAGTTGTTGGATTTGGTCTAGTTACTGTAAATTGAATGTTACCTTTTTTAGCAACTAAGGCAGTTCCATCCTCATCACCAGTCATAGTAACAACAGGCTCTTGTAATTCAGCATTAATAGTTCCATTATTTTGGATTGTTAGTGTAAATGTAACAGTATCTCCTGGTTGAACTAAATTAGCTGTTAATGTAGCATTATGTCCATCAGTATAGTTAATTGTTCCTGATGGGGAAGTTCCTCCCGCAAAACCAGCAACTGAGTCAATAACCCCAGCACCTGTTGTTTTAGATTGATCGAATGCAATATCCCATCTTGATGTTATTTCAGCACTTCCGTTAATTGTTAGTTGTTGAGCAAATGCGGCATATCCTACGGCCATAACAAATACTACTGCTAATAAAGTGCCTATCAAGATATTTTTGTGTTTACTTTCCATGTCATACCTCCTTGTATAATATTTTAAGTAGTCTCTCTACTCTATAAAGATATTATCATATTTTTTTGTGTACTTCAAGAAGAAAAAAAGAAAAACTTTGAAGTTTCTCTTTTCTTGACGTAAATTACGCAGCTTGTTCAGCTAATGTAGTAACTGTAATACTTGATGATGTTACAGTACCAACACTTTGAGCATTATTATCAAATTCAGCAGTTACAGTCATAGTAGCAGTTTCACCTTCGTTAATTGTAGTTGGAGATGGTGCAGTTACTGTAAAGATAATGTTACCTGTTTTTACAATTAAAGGATCTTCATTTTCGTCTGAACCTTCACCATTTAAACTAACAACTGGAGTGTTTAATCTGGCATTAATATTTCCATAGTTTTCAATAGTTAATGTAAATGTAACTTTATCACCTGGTTGAACTAAGTCTGCAGTGATAGTTGCATTTTGGTCATTGGTGTAGCTAACTTCTCCAGTTGGAGCTGTTGTGCCATTAGCCCCCATTTTGGGAGTGACAACACCTGGTTCTCCAGTTGTTTTTGAAGTGTCAAAGCCTACATGCCAGTTTGAAGTGATTTCTGCACTACCATTGATTGTAAGCGTTTGAGCAAATGCGGCATAACCTACAGCCATAACAAATACTACTGCTAATAGTGCACCAATTAGAGCATTTTTGTGTTTTGCTTCCATCTTTTTCCCTCCTATTATATTCTAAGTAGTTACTCTACTCTATAATGATATTATCATATTTATAAAATCTTTTCAAGAAAAAAATCTACAATATGCGATTAGAAAAACGTTAGAAGTATTTATTTCTAACGTTTATCCTTGAACATAAGTTAAATTCATAGTAACACTACTAGTTGTGCTTTCTGGCATCGTAGTATAAGAATTATTAAATGTTACAGTAATAGTAAAGGTTTGGGCTTCTCCAGCATCAATTACATCATTTTGGCTTATTCCGGAATAACTATATTGTATAGCATCGTTATTGGAATCAGTAAAAACAATTGAGTCTAATTTGGCATCTAGAGTTCCACCATTTTTAACTGTTACATCATAAGTAACACTACTACCAGGTGTAGTTAAGTTAGCATTAAATGTGGCACTTAAATGATTATCGCCAACAGATGTACTGACATTTTCAGCACCTAATGTGGTATTGTTAACGGCGATATCTTCAATATGAACATCCCAAGTTGAACTAATTTCTGCACTTCCATTAATTGTTAATTGTTGAGCGAAGGCGGCGTAACCTATAGCCATAATTAAAACTACTGCTAGTAAAACCATTATCACTGAAGATTTATGCATATCTTCCATATTTCCATCTCCTATCTTGATATTAATATATCATAATTAGAAATTCTTTTCAACAAATTTACATCGTTTTTGGAATATGAATTCCTAATAATTCTAGGAGTGTTTTTAAAATAACATTATTATAAGTTAAAATAATATCATAATCATTTTTGATTTGGCCTTCTAAGTTAGCCATATGATTTGTTTGATAGAAATTATTGGCAATAACGGCTAAATCATATAAGTATCCAGCAATAATGTGTGGCCTTCTTTCTTTAGCAGCTTCATCAATGATTGAACTTACCTCTAGTAATTTTAAACGTAAAGTTCTGTCTATATCATTATATATATTTTCGGATAGCTTACCATCATTAGAAGTTAATAATTTGTTAATTCTTAAATATGTATATAAAATATATGGGCCCGTTTTACCATTAACTTCACTAAACTTTTTAATATCAAAAATATAGTTTCTAGTTAAATCATTTTGTAAATCGGCAAATTTTAAAATTGAAACAACAATTTTATCTAAATCTTTTTTATCCATATTTTGATTTTCTGGTCGTAAATTAATAAATTCTTGTTTGACTTCTTCAATCAAATCATCAAGTTTTAAAGCTCCACCGGTTCTAGTTTTAAATGGTTTGTTATCTTTTCCATTGACAGTACCATTACCGTAATGAACTAGTTTACCATCATAAATATGTGTCTTTTTAGCCGCTCTAAATACTTGAGTGAAGTACATGCTTTGACGAGCATCAACTACATAAATAATTTCATCTGGATTAAAATCTTTCTTTCTTTGCCAAATAGTACCCAGATCTGACGTAGCATATAAATAAGCACCATCGCTTTTTTGAATCAAACAAGGTGGAATATCAACTTTATCTGTTTCTTCTTTAACATCGATAATTTTAGCTCCATTATCAATTCTAACACATGACTGTTTATCTAAATAATTCATCATTTCAGGAAATTGTTTATAAGCATCACTTTCACCATACCAATAATCAAAATGAACATCTAGATAATCATAAATCCTTTTAATATCATTTACTGAAAGATCATATATTTTTTTCCATAATATATGGTAGTTTGGATCTCCTTCTTGTAATTTTTTAGTAATTTCAGCACATTCTTTACGAACGTCTTCATTTTCTTTACATAAAGCACTCATCTTAGGATAAGTAACATTCAAGTAATTTAAATCAAATTCGATATCTTCATATTTAGTATTTGGAAAGTCATGAATAATTCCATAAATAACTTGTCCCATTTGGGCACCAATATCACCTAAATGGACATCGCCAATTGTTTTGTTTCCTTTAAATTTTAAAATATTATTAATGGCTTGTCCAATTATAGCAGTTCTTAAATGACCAACGTGAAGTGGTTTAGCGACATTTGGTCCACCGTAATCAATGATGATAGTTTCATTTTCGTTAGTAGCGCCTAATTTATCTTTTCTCATCAATTCTGCTAATGATTCGTTGATTAGTTTATCACTGACAATGATATTGATAAAACCTGGTTTTGCAGCATTTACTTTTTTAAAATAATCAGAAAAATTATCATTTTCTTTTAATTTTTCTACTATCTCTTCGGCAATCATGAAAGGAGCTTTATGATAAGTTTTAGCTAATTTAAAAGCATCATCACATTGAAAGTCAACACCATCGATATTTGATTTAACAACTTTTGTTTCATAATCATAGTTTAATGATTTTAAAGTTTCATTTAAAATAGTTTCCAATTTAGTATTCATATTATTTCCTCCCTTTAATATAAAAATCCCTACAAAATAAGGACGAGTTACCCCGCGGTGCCACCTTACTTCATAGAGATTCTATGCGACTTTAATCTTTAATGCAGATTATACAAACAGCTTATTCAAGGAACACGTTCATAAGGATATATTACCAGGCTTCCACTCATCCCAGTTCACTATAAATACATTTAACTTATTACTATTTTCCTCATTGCCTTGCATTTAATTATATATAATTATAGTTTATTTGTCAAACTTTTTCAAAAAATCATGTTTGCTACTTAGTTAGTTATTATGATTATTATCAGCCAAGAGATTTTGTGTTTGATATAGCAACATAAAAGAAAAGTCCATGGACTTTTCTCTTATTAAAAGAATACAGACCCTAGTAAAATAGCTAATAAGATATATAGTACTAAAATAATTAAATAACTATTATTATTGCATGGTCTTTCACAAGGTCTTTCACAAGGTCTTTCACAAGAATTATTACAAGACATAATTACTCCTTTCTAGGGCTTATAGATAAGCTCCAAGTATGATTATTAAAAGAATAAATAATACTAATACGATTGCTGCTGAACTTGTTCCGGTATTACACATATAAATCATCCTCCTTTTTACCTTTCACATTATTTTATGGAAAAATTGAGTTTGTGTGATTACTTATAGGTAAAAATGAATAAAAATGTTGAATTTTAAAGGAATATCTGATATTATTTAATATGTATGAAAGCATACATATGAAAGGAAGAGTTTACGTGAATAAGAAAAAAATATTTACCTTAGTTTTAGTTGTAACATTAATGCTTACTGGTTGTGGTAAGATAGCAACTTTAGAAAACGGCGAAGAAGTGGTCGCAAAATTAGATGGTAAGACAATTACTGCAGAAGATTTATATTCTGAACTAAAGAAACAAGGTGGTGCAGTTACTTTAACTAACATGATTGATAATTTTATTGTCGGTAAAGAAATTAAAACTGATGATGATGCTAAATCTTATGCTGATTCACAATTAAATTCATACAAACAATCTTATCAAAGTTATGGTCAAGATTTTGGAGCTGCTTTAAAATCAGCTGGTTATGCCGACGAAGATGAGTTTAAAGAAGAATTAATTTTAGAGTATAAGAAAAAAGTCGTTACTGAGAATTATGTTAAAGATGAAGTAATATCTGATAAAGATATTCAAAAATACTACGATGATAACATTTATGGTGATATTGAGGCTAGACATATTTTAATCAGTCCAAATACTGATGACGATATGAGTGATGAAGAAAAAGAAAAAGCTGAAGAGAAAGCGAAAAAAGAAGCTGAAGATATTATTAAAAAACTTGATAAAGGTGAAGATTTTGCTGAACTTGCTAAAAAATATTCTGACGATGAAGGAACCGCTAAAGATGGTGGTAAACTTACAGTAACTTATGGCGCTGTTGTTGATGAGTTCTGGGATGCTACCAACAATTTAAAAGATGGTAAATATACTGAAGAACCAGTTAAATCAGATTATGGTTATCATGTTATTTACCGTATTAAGCAAAAAGAAAAGCCAAAATTAGATGATGTTAAAGATGAAGTTATTGATAAATTAGTTGAAGAAAAAATGAATGAAGATTCAACTTTACAAACTAAAGCACTAGTAGCTTTAAGAAAAAAATATAATTTAGATATAACTGATGATGGACTCAAAGAATCTTACGATAATTCTGTTAATACTGCACTAAGTAGTAACGCAAATCAAAACAGTTCAAATTAATGAACTGTTTTTTTCTATGAAATTATTTATCTCTTCAGAAGTAAAACCTTTGGAATATAGTTTTTGTTTTAATTTACTATATAAAGCATAGCCTTCATATTTAGTTTTTAATTTATTATATATTTTTTCCATTTCTTTTTCTAATTTACTATTGTCCAGTTTAACATTTTCCAAATGATTAGCTATATCTTCTCTACTATAACCAAGGTTTGATAAATATAAGGATGTTTTTTGTTTAAAAACATAAGTTGTGTCTTTGGTATTACTTTTGATTTTTTTATTAATTATTTTATCCAATTTACTATCAATTAAATCCTGGGTAAAATTAGATAAGGCTTTTTCAATACATGTACTGTCAATTTGATGCTCTTCTAATTCTTTTCTTATTTTATAGGGACCTTCTAGTGTTAAGTTTATCTTGTCATTAGTATAACTTTCGGAAAACACCTCATCATTTATAAGTCCTATTTCTTTTAAGGTATCAACTATTTTATCGATGTCGTTTTTAGAAACTTCATTTTTATTTAAAGTTTTTCTTATTTCATGTTCACTACGAATTTTGCGGCTGATCATTTTTAAAATTTTATTATAGTTTTCATAGTATTTAGTATCTTCTTTTATTTGATCTAATTCTTTTTGAGTTAATTTTTTTTCATATAAAAGATTGTGATTTATAATTACATGATCACTAGTGGTTATGACTTCATCATTATCTAAAATAATTTTATATTTAGGGCCGACTTTTTTGATATTTTTTATTTTCATTTTATCACCAATATAATTATATATGCAAACATTTGTTTTTGTAAATAAAAAAAGAAAAATTTTATGAACTTTTCCTATTTAATTAAAATATTTTTAGTGTCACTTACTCTTAGAGCCATAACCGTGTTTTTTATTTTATAAGCTCGCATATTATCGCCAAAGTTCTTTAATAGTAATTTTACTTTTTCACCTTTAACAAAACCTATATCCATGAGTCTTTTTTTAATATTTATATCAGTATTTACAGATATAATAGTACTTTCTTCATTAATTTTTAATTCATTTAAACTTTTCATATTATATTATATGTTTATAACTAGAATATGTCTGTATAATTAATATAATTTAAGCACATAATAAATTTGAAAGGAAATGGTGATAATGAATATAAGTATTAAACAGCACATTATGAATAATTTTAAAGGGGCTAGTAAAGATGACATTAAAGATTCAATCATTTCTTCTTTTAACGATAAAGATGAAATTACTTTGCCTGGTTTAGGAGTGTTTTTTGGATTAGTATGGAGTAAGAGTTCAGATGATGAAAAAAATAAAATTTTAGATATTTTAAAGGATAGCCTTAGTTAGCTATCCTTTTTAATTTTGACTTATAAATGTAGGTTTTGAAAATTCATTGCCTGTAAAGGTTACTTGATATGTTGACCCGGCTAAAATCTGGTTAGAACTATCAGTCATTTGAGCTTGGAATGTGAAATTAGTAGCTGTAAAGTTAAAGCTATTTGGATTGATAGTGGTTGAACTTAATACTTGATTAAGTATTGGATCAGTTATTTCTGAAGAGTCTAATGTTTCTTTTAAATCATAGACTTTAGTTGAATCGCTAGCAAATACTAGAACATTAGATTCATTATTATTGTTATCTAATATGAATAATTTATCATCAAAGACACCAAATTTAATATTAGTAACATTATTAACTATAGTTGTAGCTCTTCTATCATTCACATATATACCGGCTTTATTATCATCTTCTTGGTCAGTATAAATAATAGAAACATTTAGAGTTTGTCCACCTAGTGAAAGACCAGTTACATTATAACGGCTATAGCCATTTTTACATCTAGGTCCTGTTAAGGCATTATATTCATCTAAAGTAAAATTAAAAGTACATTCTTCTGATATATTTGGAAATGGATTGACATCAACGGTTGGCGTATTATTAGCAGAAGAACTATGATTTTCTTCTTTTTCATTACTATTTAAAATAACAAGTGTTAATGCGACAATTAATCCAATGACTAAAAGCATTAAAACATATACTAAAATTACTTTACTTTTTTCCCCTTTCATCTTCTATTCACCTCTATTATTAGAATAACATATTTTGGATTAAAAATAAATATGTCAATTCAACTTTATTATTTTACTGGCAACTATCTGATACTGATCATATCTTTTTTCAATTTTACCAGTTATTTTTAAAATATCACCTAAATTAATTGTCGGCATTACTTGATAAACTCTTGGAAAAACGACAATATCAACTTGAGATAATTCATCACTACCCGTAATAAACATCATCTTATCTTTATTTTTAGTATCTATTTCCTTAGTTTTATCAACGTAGACAATTGCTTCAACCATCCTATCAAAATAACTACTAATTTCTTTTAATTCGATGGCCTTAGGATTTTGTTTTTTGTATTCAGTGATTGGATGATTACTTAAATAAAATCCAAATACCTCTAGTTCTTTTTGCATCAATTCTTTTTTAGAAAGTTCTTTAAATTGTTCGAGTTCTGGTTTAAAAGTATCATCAGAAACATAAGATCCTATTTCACTATAATTTACAATAACATCGAGATTTTGAATTAAGGTGTTTTTGTTAAAGCCAAAGGAATCAAAAGTTCCAGCATAGATTAAGTTTTCTAAGGTTTTAGAATTAATTGGCCCACCATAGCAACGTGCGACAAAATCAAAAATATCTTTGAACTTGCCTTTTTCTCTTTCTTTTAATATGGTTCTAGCGGCATTTACACCAACATTTTTAATATTGGTTAATGGGAAAATAATACTATTATTTATAGTTTCATAACTATCTGTACTTAAATTAATATCTGGTTTACGAATAGAAATACCATTTTTTGTGCATTCATAAATATATTCTTTAGTTTTTATTTCACTATTAATGGCGCTAGAAAGTAGATGTTTCATAAATAGTTTTGGATAATGAGCTTTAAGATAAGCCATACGATAAGATATCATGGCATAAGCGACAGAATGTGAACGGTTAAAGCCATAGTCAGCAAATTTAAAAATCATGTTATAAACTTTTATGGCTAAATCTTTATCATAACCTTTTTGAACACTACCTTTAATAAACTTATCTTTTTCTTTTAAGAGTATACTTTCGCTTTTTTTACTCATGGCTCTTCTTAGTAAATCAGCCTCAGCTAAGGTATAACCGGCCATAACACTGGCTATTTGCATAATCTGTTCTTGATAGACAATTATTCCATAGGTTGGTTTTAAAATCGGTTTTAGATCTTCGTGGAAATAATCGATTTTTTCTAGACCTTTTTTTCTTCTAATATATGAATCGATGTTTTTCATTGGTCCTGGGCGGAAAAGGGCCAAAGCGGAAATGATATCTTCGAAAGTCGTCGGTTTAAATTTCTGTAAGAATTTTTTCATACCTTCTGATTCAAATTGGAAAATACCAACAGTATTTACGGTAGTAAAGATATTTAGAGCTTCATAGTCATCTTCAGGAATGGTATCAAACTCTAAATCATCTATTTCTTTTAAAATGTTAGTAATTAAAGTTAGATTTTTTAGACCTAAGAAATCCATTTTCAATAAACCTAATTCTTCTAGATGGTCTTTATCATACTCAGTTGCATAAAATTCATCATGGGTTTTATCTAAAGGAATGTAATCATCCAGTTCATATTTAGACATGACAATTCCAGCGGCGTGCAAAGAAGTGTGCCTTTTTAAACCTTCAAATTTGGAAGCAATTTTATAAACCGGTTTAAATTCAGGGTTTATTTCTAAATATCTTTTGACTTTTGGGTTTTGATAGTTCTGCTTTAAGGAAAGTTTAGAGTCTAAAAGTTTACTTAAATTATCGACTTTCTTTTGATCAATATCTAAGGTACGGCAAATATCTTTGATAGCTTGTTTGGCGGCTAAGGTACCAAAGGTAACGATTAAAGCAACTCTTTTTAAACCGTACTTATGCATACAGTATTCGATAACTTCTTCTCTTCTCGTGTCTTCAAAATCGACATCGATATCGGGCATAGTAATTCTTTCAGGATTTAAAAATCTTTCAAAAAGTAAATCATATTTTAAAGGATCGATGGTCGTGATGTTTAGACAGTATGCAACTAAAGACCCGGCCGCACTTCCCCTACCCGGTCCGACTAAAATTCCATGGGTTTTAGCAAATTTGATGTAATCGGCAACAATTAAAAAATAATCGCAGAAACCCATTTTATTTATAATTTCTAATTCGTGTTTTAATCTAACTGCATATTTTCTTGGAGCAGATAATCCAAAAATATTTTTCATGCCTTCAATGCAAGCTTTTTTTAGCTCTTCATAGGCATCTTTATTTTTATCAAATACTGGAAGTAAATCTTGATGAGTTTTAATTTGAACATCACATAAACTTACTAAAAGTTCATTGTTTTTAGAAGGTTTTTCTAAAGGCAAAAGACTAACATTAGTAAATTGGTCATCTATTTCATTAACTTTTTTACCATCTTTAATAGCTTTAAGATATTTCAAATAGTTTTCATCTTCTTTATTGATACATAAAATTTCATTCATGTATAGAATGTTGGTGGCTTTAATTTTAGATTTTTGTTCATTATTTTTATAAGTAACAAAAATATATTTATATAATTTTTTTAGTTCATTATATATGTTTCGGCTTTCATAAGGAACTAAACAAATTAAATTAGATGAATATTTTGATAGATCATCAATGGTTAGTTTTTTTTCTGATTTAAGTGTTGTTAGTTTCATAAGATTTTTATAACCACCATAATTTGTTGCATAAAAAATTATTTTTTCTGGTAAGGATATTTCTAAACCAATAATTGGTTTGATACCATTTTTTGTACAAGCGTTATAAAACTCTATTACACCATACATGTTATCGTCCGTAATAGTTAAAGCTTGGATGTTGTTTTCTTTAGCCACTTTAATCAGTTCATTGATATTAATCATGCTTTTCAAAAGTGAATTACATGTTTTTATGTTAAGTGGTGCATACATAATATCCCTCCCCTTTTTATTTTACTATATTTTTTATGATTATTACAAAAATTAATTACAAAATTAATATATTTATGTGTTGGACCTTTATTTTATTTACAATACACATGATAAACTGTTATAATTAATTTATAAAGTGTGAAAGGAATGTTATCAATGAATCAAGATTTAATACAAGTTTTTTCAGCAAATTATATTTTGGAGAATTTAGGAATTGCTCTTATTTATAGACCTAAACGTGGAGTTATTAAAGATGGGCAAGGGATTAGAGATTATTATGAGGTTGAATGCGCAGATATTGGTTTTAGAACTGAAGATTATACATTTGTATCTTTAATGGAGCATGTTGGTGAAGAGTTAGATTTCCAAAATAATTTTGATGGTAAAAGATTTGTAATGGATTTTAAATATATTGAGGAGCTGTGTGAAGAATATGACAATTATAAACCTGAAGAATTTTTAAAAAGATTTGAAAAAAAAGTTGGAAAATGTTATCTATGGAATTTTAAAGACAAGGCGTTTAAAGAAATAAAGAATAAGGCATTTTTAAAAAGCAAAAATAAAATGAAAAAAACAGAAAATGATGTAAATATTGTAAAAATGTATGACCAAGTTAAAGAAACGATAATTGCTCAAGATGAACAAATTAAACAAATTCTCGCATCAGTTTATAAAAATCAGAAAATTATTAATTCTTCGTTAGATGATAGAACAATAGCAAAATTAAAAGAAAATATAATTGTATATGGACCAACAGGTACTGGAAAAACAGAAATATTAACGCAAATTGCGAAACTTTGTAATGTACCAATTGTTATTGAAGATGCGACTTCTTTTTCAGAAACAGGATATGTTGGAAGAGATGTATCAGAGATGTTGAATGATTTATATTCAATGGCCGGTAATGATATTCATTTAGCTGAAAAAGGTATTTTAGTTATCGATGAGTTTGATAAGCTTGGTGAAAGCGGTGCTGAAGGGGCGCTAGAAGGACCTTCTAGAAATGGAGTTCAAAGGTCACTTTTAAAATTACTTGATGGTGGTACACTAACTTTTAGAGAAGATGATTATGATGGTGATTTGATTGAGTTTAATACATCTAGATTAACTGTTGTCGCTTTAGGAGCTTTTAGCGGAATAAAAAAGAATGATGATTATTCAGATGTTTCAACAAAAGATTTTATTGATCAAGGAATTATGCGTGAAGTAATGGGAAGATTTTCTAAACTAGTTCCAATGAATAATTTTTCCAAGGAGGATTATAAAAGAATTTTATTAGAATCTAAATTAAGTCCAATTATCACTTATCAAAAATTATTTAAAGAAATGGGAATTAAGTTTTCTTACAATGCTGAATTAATAGATTACCTTGTGGAAGAAGCAGAAGCCTTGGATTGTGGGGCTAGAAGTTTAAAAACAGTTTTTGATGTGATTATAAGTGATGAGTTATTTGATGTATTTTCCGGGGATAAAAAAGAAATACATTTAAAAGCTCCAAAAGATCAAAGTAAATCGTATGTAGCAAAGAAAAGAGCTGCCGAAAATAGAAAAAGGGTTGGATTTCATTAATATTACTGATTTTTCATATAATTTGTTTATAAGCATTTGACTTATTATTGATATTGTGATAAAGTTATATAGCGAAGAAAAAACTTAAGGAGGGATAATCATGGCAAAAAAAATAACAGATACGAAACCTTTATTCGGTAATCGTCGTTCACACGCTTTAAATGCGACTAGACACGCCTTTAAACCAAATTTACAAACAGTAACTATTAATGGTAAAAAATATAGAGTAACTGCTCGTGAGTTAAAAACTATTAAGAAAATGTTAGCTGCATAAGTCCATGATTATGGACTTTTTTCATATTAAAAGAAAGCTTCGAGAGAAAAAGCTTTCTTTATTTTATTATAAAGGATATCCCAGTACGTTCGTTTTTGGCAGTTACTTCATACCCTAGTAGGGATAGGGTTTGTTTAACTATTGATAATCCTAAACCGAACTGACCATTGATACCTTTCTTGTAAGGAGTAAACATGTCGTCTAAAATGTTTTTATCGATATTTGGTCCATCATTATAGAAAGTAATACGTCTATTCTTAACAGTTATTTTTACTTCCTTTTTGGCATATCTTATAAAATTACTTAAAATATTATCAATAATGGCTTCCCACATTTCTGTAGTGCCTTTAAAATCCGTCTTCTTATCTAAAATATCGATTAGCCATTTAATATCTGGCCTAGTCACTTTAAACTTAGATACGGAGTTTTCAAGTAGATCGACAATATTAGTTTCTCCACTTTTATAATTTTCCATATCTTTAAAATACGTTAATTTATTCAAATATAGTAAGGAGTGTACTTTAATTTCTAATTTTTTAATTTCTTGTTTTATTATTTTTAGTCCATCTTTTTCATCTTCAACGCCATCTTCAATGGCTTCAATATATGATTTTATAACGGTGAGAGGGGTTTTAAAATCATGAGAAATATTTTGATACATTTGGTTTTTGTATTCTTCTTGTTTATGTAGGGTAAGTTTCATTTCATCGATGGCATTTGATAGGACTTTTAATTCATCATCTACTTTATAATTATATTTGTCGACGTAGTTATCATTATCTAAATTATCTACTTTTTCTTTTAGATGACGAATTTTTTGGGCGAGGGACTGACTCCACCAAGCTACTATAGCAAGCATGAGTAGCAAAGTGATCAAGAGAACTGGGAATAGAGCTTCTAAGATGTCAGCCCGCATTTGACGAATATAGTTATCACTAGTTAGTGCGATTTTATAACCAAAGTCGTCATTAAGTGTATTATAGTAGTAAGTTTTATTCTGGTAAGTGAATTTACCATATTCCCCGTTTATGTTTTCTAAAATTTGATTAGCTGGAAGATCTATTACTTCACCTAAGTTACTAGAAACTGTAATAACATCATCTTTTTCATAAATATAAGCTACACTACTATCTATTTCAGTGGCAATCGAGTCATCACTTATGATATCTAGTGGAGTTTGCAAGTAAAGATATATGTTCTTTTCATAAAAAGGTATTAAGACTTTTGGAAGTATAATTGCAAAACTTATATATATGAGGGCAAACATGATCAAGACTATCGTTAAGATTTGACGGTATAAATTATGTCTGAGATTCATGATAATCTATACCCGTATCCATAAATGGTATTTAATCTTAGTTTAGGCATTTTCTTTCTTAGTCTTCTGACTAAGTCGTCCACTACCCTATCACTACCAAAATAGTTTTCACCCCAAACAGTCTCTAATATATGACTTCTTGAGAATGATTTATTTTTATTTTGAACTAGCATTAATAGTAAGTCGAATTCCAAAGTAGTGAGAGAAAGTTCCTTAGATTCGTCTTTGACTAGTCTTTTATCAACATCAATTTCATAAGTATCATACATTATCTTTTGGGTTTGTCCCATATAAGTTCTTTTTATAATATTGTTAACTCTTAACACCAACTCTTTTGGTGAATATGGCTTAGTTACGTAATCATCACTTCCTAACTCTAAGCCTATAATTTTATCTAAGTCTTGATCTCTAGCAGATGTAAATATTACTGGAACGTCTTCTCTTTCTCTTATTTTTTTTATAATGTCATAACCACTTACTTCGTCGCCTAACATTATGTCTAATATCCATAAATCGGTTTTATCACCTACGTGATTTAAAGCATCGGTTCCATTATAATACTGAACTACTTCATAACCTGCTCTTTCTAAATAAGACTTAATAAGATCGTTTAAATTTTTTTCATCTTCAACTAAACAAATTTTATACATTATTATCGCCTCATTTATAGTATAACACTATTTTTTAATATCATCTATCACAACCTTTCTAAGAGCTATCTTCGCTCTGTAATAATCATACTAAATTATTATGGTGGAATTTTGATAAAAATGTGGTAAATTATGGGAAAAAATTTTATATAATTATGCATATTAAAAACTGGCACATCTGAACTGAACCCCAAAAGTTGGACAGTTTATAAATAGTTTTTAATTAGAGGATTGTAACCTGTAATCTACAGGAGACAGTCCTTTTAGTTTTACTTTAATTCTATCATAATTGTAATAATATATATACTCATCAATCGCTTTTATTAAATCATTTAATGTTTCATATTTATCTTCTTGGTCATAAAACATTTCTGTTTTTAGTATTCCGAAAAAATTTCCCATAAGACCATTATCCATGCTATTACCTTTCCTAGACATACTTTGTTTAATACCTTTATTTTTTTAATCTTTGTTGATAAGATTGGTGTTGATATTGCCATCCTTGATCAGAATGAAATATCAAACCAACTAATTCTTTATTATCAAAGGCTTTATTAAGCATATCATTTATTTGTTCTAAATTTGGTGATTTAGAAACATTATAAGATATTACTCCCTGATTAAAACCATCTAATATAGGTGAAAGATACACTTTATCTTCTCTTAAATTAAATTCTGTTACATCAGTATACCATTTTTTATTTGGCCTGTCAGCTTCAAAGTCTCTATTTATTAGATTGTTAGCTATTTTACCAACAGTTCCTTTATAAGATGAATATTTTCTTTTATTTCTTTTTAATGGTTTTAATCCTAATTTAATCATTAGGCAATAAACCTTTTTGTGATTTACTAAATATCCTTGGTTTCTTAATTCTAAAGTAATTCGATGATATCCATATCTTTCTTTATGATAGAAGAATCTTTAATGGATATATTAGCCGTAGTTCATTAACAACCGTTACTTTTTCTTCGGTTGTTGATTCTTCCTTGCTTGAACAACGGCTCTCAATTTTTTTGAGTATTCAAGTTCAGCTTTTAAATACAAATTTTCTTCTTCTAATCTTTTTATTTTCTCATCTTTTGTTTCGTTTTTCTTTTTCCTTGTTACTTTTGGCATAGTTGACCGACCTCGCTTTCGTTCAACTATATTATAACCGTTTTCTTTATAATTTTTAATCCACTTTCGCAACGTTCCATCACTTAATATTCCTTCTTCTAAAGCTACTGTCCATATAGGCTCTCTATCTATTAAAACTCTATTAATAATTGCTTCTTTTTTATATTTTGGATAAACATTATTTTTATTCTTTCTCAATATATCTATGCCGTGTATATCTATTAAGCTTGTCATATATTGAATTACATTTTTTCTAACATTATATTTTTTAGAAAGTACAAAAATAGATGTCCCGTGCTTTTTTTCATTATAAATATCTATTCTTTGTTCATAACTTAATTTTGACATATAAAAACCTCGTTTCTACTTTGTCCAAGAAACGGGGTTCATATCAAAAAAACTAGGTTTTATATTTGAGAAAATTCATCAATGATTTTTAAGAATTCATCTTTGGTTTTAGTTTGAAATAATTTTATTTTATAAGGAGCGGCACCAGGAATACCTTTTAAATAATAACTAGCTTCTGTTCGCATTTCAAGAAGAGCAACTTTTTCAGGTTTTATTTCAAGTAAATAATTTAAATGCTTTTTAATCATATTTATTTTATCTTCTTTAGTCGGTTCTGGTAAAAGTTCACCTGTTTCTAAATAATGCACAGTATTTTTAATGAGCCAAGGATTACCTAAAGCACCTCTAGCAATCATAATAGCATCACAGCCTGTTTCATCTAACATTCTTTTGGCATCTATAGGAGATTTAATATCACCATTACCAATTACAGGAATATTTACATTTTCTTTAACTTCTTTAATGATATTCCAATCGGCATTTCCACTATAACCTTGAGCTCTCGTCCTTCCATGAACGGTAATAGCACTAGCTCCAGCTTTTTCACAGATTTTAGCTATTTCTACAGCATTTATATGATTACTATCCCAACCACTTCTTATTTTAACGGTTACGGGAACGTTTACAGTATCAACGACAGCTTTAACTATATCATATACTTTATCTGGATCTTTTAGTAAAGCACTACCAGCTTGGGCGGAAACAGCAACTTTAGGGACTGGGCATCCCATATTGATATCGATAATATCTGGATGCATATTTTCTTCAATATATTTAGCAGCTTTAGTAAAAGAGGCTTTATCACTACCAAAGATTTGCTGAGAAAGAGGTCTTTCGAAGTCAGTCATATAAAGCATATCTAATGTTTTTTGACTACCATAGCAAATAGCTTTATCACTAACCATTTCAGCAACGATCAAACCACAGCCCATTTCTTTAGCAATTCTTCTAAAAGCGCTATTACTAATACCAGCCATAGGGGCTAAAACAACCTGATTTTTTATTTCAATATTTCCTATTTTCCACTTCATGTTATCACCGTTTTTCTTAAATGATTATATACTAATTTATCTTAATAAGCAAGCAAAAAAACATACTTAATATTAGTATGTTTAACAAGGATTATTAGTTAATTTACATTCACTTTCTGATTTGTCTGTAAAGGTAACTGTTTTATCACCCGGGTTTTTAATAGCACATTTTCTAGATTGTCTATCATAAAGAGCTAAAGTAACTTCTCCATTACTATCAATAAAGATATTACCACTATCAGGATTTTGACCAGTGTATTCTAATAATCTTTCAGAAGAAGTTTGACAAGCATTACTAGCATTGTTTTTGTATTTATTAGTTTCTTTACCATTATTGAAGGTTACTAAGAGTGGTAATTTAGTCTCGCTTTCTAAGGTTAATGAAGTATAATAATTATCAGCAGCTTTAGATAAGGTCATGGCATCATCTTCAAAGGCATTCTCTGAAGCATTTTGAAAAACACCAGTGACGATTGGTATAGTAATGGCTGCTAAAATTCCCAAAATAGTAATAACGGCCAAAAGTTCAACTAAAGTAAAACCATTTCTTTTCATTTTTAACATCCTCCATCGACCTCAACATATTCGAATAAATACTTTTTAGAATCACTAGTTACTTTGACATAATCATTTAACATTTCACAATTTTTAGTTGAATCTATAGTTGTATCGCTAATATACCCTTCATCAACTAATTTCTGAACAGTAAGGTTTCCTGTACTACCATAAGATCTAACTGATGATGAGGTTGATAAAGCTTTAGGAAATGAATCCATATTATCGTTTACATAACTTCTAGCTCCTGCTATAGCAAAGTTTTTTAAAGCTTCGTCAGTTTCATCTTGAGAATTATTAAGTAGTCCTAAAATAGCCGGGAAAGCAACTAAAGCAATAATGGCTAAAATAACGATTGTTCCTAATAGTTCTGTTAAAGTAAATCCTTTATTTTTCATTATCTTCACCTACTCTAGAACAATTATATCACAAATAAGAAAAAAAGATTAGTTTACTTGATGAAAATCTAATCTTAATTTGTCGGCAATTGTCACCATAAATTCGGAGTTAGTTGGTTTGGCTTTATCGATATCAACACTGTAACCAAATATTTCTTCCATAAAATCTAAGTTTCCCCTATTCCAACTTACTTCGATAGCATGTCTAATAGCTCTTTCAACTCTAGAGGTTGTAGTATTGAACTTTTGAGCAAGCTCTGGATATAACTCTTTAGTAATTCCACCAATTACTGATGGGTTGTCAAAAATTATATTAACAGCTTCTCTGATATATTGATAACCTTTTATATGTGAAGGTATACCTAATTCATGAAGCATTTTAGTAATAGCAACTTGCAAGTTACTAGTATAAAAGTCGATATTCTTATTATTGTTTTCTTTTTTAGTTATATCGTAAATTCTCTTTTCCAAATCAGATAAATCAAAAGGTTTTAAGATATAGTAACTTACTCCGAATTCAGATACTTCTCTAATAACTTCAGCAGCATTATAGCTAGTCGCAACGATTACTTTCTTATTAATACCACGTTTTTTCATTTCGTTTAAGACATAGATACCGTCTTTATTTGGCATAATTAAATCCAAGATTATTAAGTCTATTTTATCTTTATTTTTAGTTATTTCATTAATTCCTTCTTCGCCATCATGGGCTTCAAAGGCAATGTTTACATCTTCATTATCTTTAAAATACTCTTTAACCATTTCTATTAGGTTTATATTATCATCAATCATTAAAATATTTATTCTTTCCATTTTTCATTCCCCTTTACTATATTCAAATTATACAAAAGATTGACACTATTTTCTAGAGTAAAAAATAGCTAGTTTTGTCGAATGACTTTTTCAAAAAAATAGAAGTTACTTTTCAGCAACTTCTATAATTTTCATTAGACTACTTGGATTAGTGGCAGCTTTCCCAATTAGAAAACCATCGATATTTGGTATTTCATTTAATGTATTAATATTTTCATCTGATACACTACCACCATATAATACTTTTACATCATAATCAAATAAACTTTTAATATATTTTGTGATACCTTCAATTTCATTATTAGTAGGAGTTTTGCCACTACCGATGGCCCATACGGGTTCATAAGAAATTATTACTTCCTCACTAATATCTTTTAAAGCTTTTTCTATTTGACTTTTCAATATTATTTTAGTTTGGCTTTGATTATAAGCTTCTAGGCTTTCACCAATACACAAAATAACTTTTAAATTATTATTAATGGCTTGTTTTATTTTACGGTTAATTAGTTCATCATCTTCAGCCATATTTTGTCTAACTTCACTATGACCTAGTAAAACATATTTTATACCCATGTTTTTTAATGAATGAATTGAAACTTCACTAGTGTATGGACCCGGATTATGAACTGAGGCGTTTTGAACACCACAAGTAAAATTATTTTGGATGAATTTTTCTAAATAAATTGTAGAAGGAAAAACGATGAATTTATCTTTTACTTCTTTTAATTTATTTATATAATCATCAACGCTTTCTTTGGTGCTTTGATACATTTTTAAATTAGCTAAAACAAGTTTACTCATGAAAACACCTTCTTAAAGAAATTAGTAATTTTTTCTTTATAGCCTGGTTTACGGTTATTAATAGCTAATTTGTAAACGTCTAAAACTTTTTCAGCAAAGTATTTAGATGAATGTAATTCCGCACTATTTCGAGCTCCATTTTGAAGGCTGGTTAATAGTTTTTTATCATCCATAATTTTATTAATAATTTCTTTACATGATGTTTCATCTTTAAATAAGAATCCATTTAAATCATCAACAACAGTATCTCTAAAGCTTTCATCATCGATGCATAAAGCTGGAAGTGAAGCAGCCATAGCTTCAATGATTGTTAGACCTTGAGTTTCACTTTGAGAAGCTGAAATAAAAACGGTTCCAAGTTGATAATAGATTGGTATGTCATCCCAAGGAACTTTTCCAGTGAAGATGATATTTTTTTCACACCCTTTTTCTTTGGACATTTTTTCATAGGCTTCTTTATCTGGTCCATCACCAATAATCAATAGTTTAAAGTTTGATCTATTTTTAATTAAATCATGGGTTATATTAATTAAAAATGGAATGTTTTTTTCTTCTGCAATGCGTCCGACAAAGACGGCAACAAAATCTCTTTTAGAGATATTATATTGTTTTTTTAATTTAGATATTTTTTTAGGATCAATTTTTTCTTTATAAAATCTTTCGACTTCAATTCCGGTTGGAATGATATGGATATTACGCTGAACATTATATTTCTTTTTAAATAAGTCATAGGCTTTTTTAGTTGGAACAATAAGTTCATTAATGGTCTTATCACAATAGAATTTAGTCAAATATTCAAGTAATTTTTTACTAGATTTATCAAAGTGGCCTTTAGTAATATAATGAACATAATCTTCATACATCGTATGGTATGTATGAACTATTGGGATATTATATTGTTTCGCAAATAATCGTGCAAAGGTTCCGATGGCAAATTCAGTTTGCGAATGAATAACATCTAGATTCCAACTTTTAATTTTATTGATGGCTTTGATTGGATAAATACTAGTGAGTCTTGAATCGTATATACCAGTTGGAATGCCTGGGATTCTAAGTACTCGTTCTTTTTCATCATATTCATATTTAGAATTAGTTAAGTTGGCTGTAACGACATAAACTTCATGGCCTTTGTTTTCTAGAGCTTTCTTTAACATAAGTTCACTAGTGACTAGTCCACTAATATATGGCGTGTATGTCTCTGTAAATATTCCGATACGCATTATTTTGCCTCCTTGTTAAAGTTTAAAGTAAGTCCACCAACAATGATTCCAAAGTAATATGTAACTAGACGCCAAACAATCATAACAATGGAAAGTTCAGGACCAGTTATAAAATTTTTGAAAAAAGCCATAAAGCCAAATTCTAATCCACCAGTTCCACCAGGAATTGGAACCATTGAGCCAATTAACATGACATAAGCTGATGTGATGATGACAATCAATGGATTTATGTATATACCAAGTCCCATCAATAAAGTAAATGGGATTAGATATTGGCCGGTTAAGGCAATGAAGTTTAAGAATATTATTCTAAGCATATTAAACTTATCTTTGAACAAAATGATGGCACTACGATGAAAGCTGTGAATGAATTTTTCTGATTTTTTTAATTTTTCTTCTTTATTTTTGATGATTTTTAATTTTGCTAGAAAAGAGATAGAACCGTCAATTATTTTTTTATTCCATTTTTTACTAAAAGCTACTAAGAATAAGACGATTACTACGACGGTATTGATAATAAAACCGATTGTAACTAGCTTTTTTAAAAATGAATCACTTGGAAAAATATGAAATATATAATTAGAAATTATAGCAATGCCACCTAACAAAACTAAAGCAATTTGGTAAGCAATAAAATCTTGAATAACAGCATTGGTGGCTTCCCCTAACGAAAGCCCATCTTTTTTTAACTTATATATCTGCCAAGGCTGACCACCGGACGCAAAAGGAGTTATGGCATGGAAAAATTGGGTGGTTACCATAAGCAGGATTCCTTTTTTTTCGGTATAATCTTTGTTTACTTTAGATGCACAGTAATATAAAACTAAGCCTTTTAAAAACCAATAAGCTAAGATTAATAAAAATGCGAGTATTAACCATTTAATATCAAATGATAGCAAGTATTTTACTTTTTCAGCAAAATTATCTTTTAGAGCAAAATATAAAATTATGGCGGTGATAACAAAAATAATTATAAAATTTCGTTTATTATTTTTCATCTATTATGTCTAAAGCTGGCAAGCTTACTTCTTCTAAAAATGCGAGACTTGCTCCACCACCGGTTGAAATATGACTGATTTTATCTTGATAATTAAAGGTTACTGCGGCTCTTGCAGTATCGCCTCCACCAACTAAGGTATAGGCTTTAGTACTCGTAATTATATTTAATAATTCTTTGGTACCATTTGAAAATTCTTTAATTTCAAAACGACCAACGGGTCCATTCCAAAAGATTGTTTTGCAGTCATCTAGATATTGTTTAAAAACTTCAATAGTTTTTGGACCAATATCTAAGCCCATTTCATCTTCTTCAATTTCGTTAATAAATCTTTCATGTGTTTGAACATTTTCTTTCATTTCAGTCCCTGTAATAACATCGATGGGCAAGATTAATTTATCTTGATATTTATCTAACATTTCTTTACAGAATGATAGTTTTTCTTTTTCACATATGGAACTACCAATATTAAAGCCGGCAGCTTTTAAGAAGGTAAAAGCCATGCCTCCCCCGATTAAAATATAATCAGCTTTAGTGATTAAATTACTGATTACACCAATTTTATCACTAACTTTCGCACCACCTAAAATAATCGTATATGGTTTTTTTGGGTTATGAGTTAGTTTTTGTAATTTTTGTATTTCTGTTTCGACAAGGAAACCAATACCGTTTGGGAGATTACTGGCAATGCCTAAATTAGAGGCATGTGACCTATGAATTGTTCCAAAGGCATCGTTGATAAAAATATCACCTAAACTGGCCCAATATTTTCCTAATTCCTTATCATTACCACTTTCTTTTTTACCATCTAAATCTTCGAATCTCGTGTTTTCAATTAAGATAACATCTCTATCTTTCATGGTATTAATAGCGTTTTCTAATTCTTCTCCCCTAGTTTGAGCAATAAATTTTACTTTTTTTCTTAGAAGGGTTCCTAATCTTTCAGCCACAGGTTTTAAAGTATATTTTTGTTTATCTTCTTCATTTTTTACTCTTCCTAAATGAGATAACAAAATAACTTTGGCATTATTACGTCTAGCATATCTAATAGTTTTTAAACTAGCTTTTAATCTACTTTCATCTTTGATAATTCCATTTTCGATTGGAACATTAAAGTCACATCTAATAATTACTTTTTTACCACTTAAATCATAATCTTTGATAGTCTTTTTCATATATTTTCCTCCTATGGGGCAACATAAGTATATACAAGTGTGCCACTTTGATTTTTGACTGTTACGCTACTTGCTTCATTTATTAGCTGAACATCAGTTTTTGGATTTCTTAAAGTACCTTGAATAACACCACTAGCAACTAAATCTTCAGTATTAATAGTTACGGTGGTACCTGGTGTAGATTTTAAGGTTGCATATCTATCTGGGTGTATTTCAATATATATTTCAGTAGCATTTTCAATATTTTGAGTATACTGCTCATAATTGCTTTCTTGTGATCTTTTATTTGTCGATACAATGCTTGGAACAGAAACCAAAACGATAGCGCCTAATATAGCTAATATAGCTAGAAGTTCGACTAGTGTAAACCCATTTTTCATTCTTATCACCTATCTTTTATTTTATACTATTTTTTTAATAATAACAAGTTTATTTTAGGGTTTCCTAGCTTATATTAATTACTATTTACATTAATATGATTTTTATTTAAAAAATCTCATTTCACACAGTAAATGAGATTTCTACTTATTGATTATTAGTTTGATTATTTTGAGTGGCATCACTATTTTGAGTAGTATCATCTAATTGATTATCATTTGATTGACTAGTTTGCGGTTCTTCGTTTTTAGAAACAGTTATAGTAACAGTTTCAGTATTTTCAATTTTTTTATTAGCTCTAACACTTTGATCTAAAACAATATTGTTTTCTTCGTTTGAAGTTTCATAGACTATTTCATATTTGACATTGTTTTCGTTTAAAAGATCTAAAGCTTCATCTAAGGTTAATCCTTCAACATCCGGAACGGTTACTCTAGTATCTAAGACACCAACAGTTAATTTGATAACGGTATTTTCCATAACTTTAGAACCACTTTTTTTATTTTGTTCAATGACAACACCAACTTCATCTTCATCGGTAACAGTCTTTTCGACTCTTTCAGCTTGCAAGTTTGATTCACCTAAGACTCTTTCAGCTTGTTCATATGTATAACCTTCAACATCTGGAACGACGATATTACTATTTTGATAGATATAATAGCCTAAGAAACCAGCAGCACCTAAGGCACATATACTTAGCAATATAAAGAAGAACATCATAAATGATTGAAAAAAACTCATCTTTCCTTTTTGTTTACCATTATCACGATCTTTATATTTAACTTTTGTTTTATTTTTGATTTTACTTTTTTTCGTTTTGGTTTTTCCACGTTTTTGTTTTACTTTTTTATCTTCTTTTTGATTATAGTTTTCTGGCTCTTCATCTAGTGGAAAACCACATTTTTTACAGAATAATGAATCTTCATCATTTTCGATTCCACATTTTGGACAGTAACGCATAATATCACCTCACAGTAATATTATAACCTTTTTATATTTTTTTACAAATTAGAAAAAACTACTAAATATTATCTTTAAATAAATATTTAGCAGTTCTAACCATTTGAGATGAATAACTCATTTCGTTATCATACCAAGCAACAACTTTAACTAAATCACCAGTTTCAGTTTCTAAAACATCAGTTAATAAGCCATCGACAATAGCGCCGTGGGTTTCACCGATAACATCACTTGAAACGATTGGATCTATAGTATAACCTAAGGTTTCATTTTGATTTTGTTTAAATACTTCATTAATTTCTTCTTTGGTTACTTTTTTATCTAGCTCTAAAGTTAAATCGACAACTGAACCAGTAGTTACTGGAACTCTAATAGCACTTCCATCTAATTTTCCATTTAAAGAAGGAATGACTTTACCTAACGCACTAGCAGCACCAGTAGATGTTGGAATCATATTAGCAGCAGCGGCTCTACCCCTTCTTGATTTAGCACCTTTTTTATGAGGTACATCTAATACTGTTTGGTCATTAGTATAGGCATGAACAGTAGTCATATAACCTTTTTTAATACCAAAGGCATTATTTAAAATATTAGCAACGGGCGCTAGACAGTTAGTAGTACAAGATGCAGCACTTATAACTTCTTCAGTACCATCTAAAGTATTCTCATTAACTCCATAGACAATAGTTTTTAAATCACCTTTAGCAGGCGCTGATATGATAACTTTTTTGGCTCCAGCATTAATATGAGCCATAGCTTTATCTTTACTAGTAAATTTACCGGTACATTCGAAAACAGCGTCGATATCTAAGTCTTTCCAAGGTAAATTACTTGGATCCATTTCGGCATAAATTTTGATTTTTCTTCCTTTAACAATTATACCATCTTCATCATAAGTGATTTCATTTGGAAGATATCTTCTATGAGAAGTATCATATTTAAGTAAATAAGCAAGTTGTTCTGGGTCAGTTAAATCATTGATGGCAACAACTTCCATCTCTGGATCTTCTTCCATAATTCTAAATACTAAACGGCCAATACGGCCAAATCCATTAATTGCAACTCTTATCATTTTATCAAATCCTTTCTTTTATTCTTCAAAAACACTTCCACCAATAAATTCTCTTAAGATAGAATCTTTGGGAACTACTTCACTAGTGATTGGTAAGAAGTTTCGAAGAAGATTAATTAGTCTAATAGCTTCTGGATACTGAGCACTATTACTGTCAATTCCATATAGTAATGGTTCAGCATATATTCTCAAAACACTTAGCTCATAACCTAATGATGAGTTTATCATAGCATCAGCATCATCTTGATATGGATAAATACTGAGTCTTGCTTCTTTATCGACATTTGGCCACATAGCTAAAGTGGTTTCAGCGTTAGTTCCTCTAAACTGATTATCTCTAACAATTCTTCTAATTTTTCTAACATCAGTTGTATGAACCCTATTATGATTATCCAATTTTAAATGAATAAGTGGGCTCATAAAAATTTTAAATTTATTTTCTCTTGGAATATTTTTAGTTAATTTTTCATTTAAGGTATGAATACCTTCGATAATCAAGATTTCCCCTTCTTCTAATTTTAGATAATTATCATTATATTCTTTTTTTCCGGTAATAAAATCAAAGGTTGGCATGGAAACTTTATGTCCAGATAATAATTTATTTAAATTATTATTAAACAAGGTTGTATCAATTGATTCAATACTTGAGAAATCTAAGTCCCCATTCTCATCTCTTGGAGCTTTATCACGGTCGACAAAATAGTCATCTAGGGATATTTTATGGCATTTGATACCTTTTACTTGTAAGTATAATGATAACTTTTTAGCGGTTGTCGTTTTACCACTTGAGGATGGACCCGCTAATAAGATTATCTTTATTTGATCTTTTTTCTTATAGATTTCTTCAGCGATTAAAGATAATTGATCTTCATAATGCGTTTCAAATAATCTGAGCATATCTGTATACTTTCCTTCAGTACATATTTTATTTAACTCAGGAGCAGTACTGATACCAATTGTTCGACCCCAATTTTGAAAGCTTTTATAAGTATCAAAGGTTAATTTATGATGAATATATTTATCGACTTGATTAGGATTTTCAGTACTGGGATAAGTTAAAATAAAACTATTATCTTTTAAATATATCATATCAAATTTATCTAAAAGTCCCGTATTATAAACTAATGGCCCATAGAAATAATCATATATACCATCTAAGGAATATAAGGTAACTGTACGATTAGTCATGTATTTAAAACTTTCAACTTTATCCATTTGATGATGTTTTTTAAAGTATTTAATAGCATCAAATCTATCAACAAGCATTTCTTTAAAAGTAAATTTTTTTTCAACCATTTTCTGCATTTGTTCTTTTATTTTATCAGCGGTTACTTTAGTAATTCTTTGACCGATAATTTCACAATAAATACCATTTTCTAAGGAATAGTTTATCAAGATATCCATTTCATCACCTAAGACTTTTTTAGTAGCAACAGTAACTAAAAACTCTAAACTTCTCGAATATATACGATTACCAATAGAAGTACTTAAATCATAAAATTCAACTCTTTCATTACTAGTTACTTTGGTATTCAAACCCACTAAAAATTCACCAAGTCTGGCTCCGACTATTGGATATTTAAATTCATCTTTAACTTTTTTAGAGACTTCATATAAAGTAGTATCTTCTGGTATTTCTTCTAAGTAAGTATTTTTATATTTTAATTTGAGATTTTGCATAGCCGGCCTCCTTATTTTTCTATATTTTAGCTTAACACAAATATAATATTTTGTCATGTTTTTTGATGAATAATATTTATTCTTTACACCTATTATAGTTATAGGGAGGGATTTTATGAACTTAATTCCAAGTGTGGTTGAAAAAAGCAGTGAAGGTGAACGAGCTTATGATATATACTCTCGTCTATTAAAAGATAGAATTATTATTTTGAGTGGTGAGATAGATGACAATTTAGCTAATTCGATTGTCGCCCAACTTCTCTATTTAGATTCGTTAAATCACGATCCAATTAATTTATACATCAATTCTCCAGGTGGTAGTATTACAGCTGGTATGGCAATTTACGATACGATGAATTATATTAAAAGCAAAGTTTCAACAATATGTATTGGAATGGCTGCGAGTATGGCTGCATTTTTACTATCTTCTGGAGAAAAAGGTATGAGATTTATTTTACCTAATGGTGAAGTAATGATTCATCAACCTTTAGGAGGAGCACAGGGACAGGCAACGGAAATTAAGATTGCGGCTGAGAGAATTTTAAAGTTAAAAGAAAAATTAAATAAAATTTTAAGTAAAAATACTGGACAAAGTTTAGAAAAGATCAGCAATGATACAGAAAGAGATTATTTTTTATCAGCTGATGAAGCATTAGAATATGGGTTGATCGATAAGGTATTAAAAAATTAAGCTTCTTTTATAGAAGCTTAATTATTTTGAACATAGTCTAAGGCAACTTCAAGAGTACTGTTTAAATCGGCTGGTTGTGATGTAACATCTGGATTATATGTTACGGTAACATCAAAAGTGGCAGTTGAATGTTCACCTAAAACATCGTTTTCATTAATTCCGGTTGTTTGAAATAATATTGCTGGGTTATTTTCATCACTGATAGTCATGTCATCCAATCTAGCTGATATATCACCTTCGTTAGCAACAGTAACAGTATATGTCATACTATCTCCTGGACTTACTAAATTAGTTTTAAATGTTGCCGTGGTATTACTAGTGACTGTTGGTTCATCAGCTTTGGTGGCACTTCCAGTAAATGATTTTACCTGTATATCAGTAATTCTAATATCCCAGGTACTTGTAATTTTTGAAGATCCAGTAATAGTTAAATCTGTAGCAAAACTCGCATAACCAATAGCCATAAATAAGACTATTAGACATAAACCTATAATCATCCAGCTTTTTTGTGTTCTATTCATTTTCTTCATTCATCTTCCCCTACCTTTAATATAATTATAAAGGTTTCTGAAAATAAAGTCAATTGCGTTTTTTGTATAACTATTTTTATAAATAAAATGAAAAAAGACAGTGTAAATTAACTGTCTCTATATATTCCTCAGGCTTAATTATTTAGTATAGTTAGAACCTGAAATTTGTTGTTGACCCATTTGTACAAGTCTTTTAGTAATTTCTCCACCTACTGAACCATTAGCTCTACTAGTAGCATCTGGTCCCATTTTAACGCCTAATTCATTAGCAATTTCGTATTTCATTTGTTCGATTGCTTGTTTAGCGCCAGGAACTACTAAACGATTACTATTATTAGTCATACATTTCACCTCCTGTACATTTATATATTGTGTACATTTGGAGATTTAATGCATTTTTTTTATTGGTAAATTTTACTAAAGAAGATCTTCAAATTTATCTTCTTCAAAATTAGTGACTGTTTCAATATTATCAATAGCTTTTTCGATTAATGTTTGATAATCAAAGTTCTTTTCATATTCTAAACATTTGCTTAACTCTGGTTTGATAACTGGATGTTTAGGAACAAAGATGGTACAGCAATCTTCATATGGTAAAATGCTGGTATCATAAGTGTTTATTTTTTTGGCTATGTCGATAATTTCTAATTTATCAAAGCAAGCAACTGGTCTGATAATTGGCATGTTGGTAACATTATTTATGCAGACCATACTGTCTAGTGTTTGACTAGCGACTTGGCCAATGCTTTCACCGTTAATTAATATTTTGGCACCAATTTTTTCCGCATAAAGTGCGGCGATCCGATACATCATTCGGCGCATAATGGTTATCATATAAGTGTCAGGGCAATTTTTAAAAATAGCTTCTTGAATTTCGGTAAATGGTACTACATGTACTTTTACACGACCAGAATATTCATTGATAATACTGGCAAGTTTGATAACTTTGTTTTTGGCCTCTTCACTAGTATGAGGTGGTGATTCAAAATATAAACATTCGACATTCACACCTCTTTTTAAAGTTAAATAACCGGCAACTGGGCTATCAATACCACCAGATAACATTAATAAACCTTTGCCCTGCACGCCAATTGGATATCCACCGGCACCTTTGATCTCATCAGTATATACAAAAGTCCCTTCAGTTCTGATCTCGACAGTTAAAGTAATATCAGGATTATGAACATCAACTTTAAAATTAGAATTTTTTAAAATTAGTCCACCTAACTTTCGGCTATAATCCATTGAATGAATCGGATAACTTTTATCCGCACGTTTGGTGACAACTTTAAAAGTGTGTTTGTTTTTATCCATAATTTCTAAGGATTTATTTAAAACATCCTCAATGTTATTATTAACTTTATAGGCAATTACTATACCATGTATACCAAAGACTTTTTGTAAAATACTGGCAATTTTATGAGCATCATTACATTTAATAAACATTCGAACATTATCTTTAGTTATTTCCACAGCTTCATTTTTTAATACTTTTTCAACATTTTGAGTTAAAATGTTGATGAATATTTTTCGATTAGCTTTCTTTGTTGTTAACTCGCCATATTTAATCATGATTAACTCTTGCATACAAAAACCTCACCACCTTTGTAATTATACTATTATTTTGATTTTTTTAAAAGAAAAAGAGAGTTCAATTTTGAACTTTCTTTTGATTTATTCACTCATTCTTTCTTTTCCACCATATAATTTTAAAAGTTTATCATAAATTCCTGGTTCAATTTTATTTAAAGAATTAATGGTTAGTTCTAAAGATTTTTTATATTCACCTTTAACAAATAACATTTCTGAATAAGTTAAGTTACGATCTAAATCTTTTTCAGATGAACGATATCTATTACCATAGACAATCGCCATTTCAGCAAACATCGCCGTTTTCATCATTTCTTTAGTTTTGCCATATAGTTTTAAAGCAAGATCGCGAGCGGTATCTACTCTCGTATTTAATGTTTCAATGGTAATTGGCTTTTTTTCTAATTCTTTAACTATTTCGTTCATAGCTTCTTTGGCTTCTCTTAATTCGACGAAATAGCGATTAGGAATAACTGGTAAGTTAAATGATCTAATTTGTTTTTGAGAATTTTTAAGTAGATCTTCAACCTCAGCAAGTTGTTGACGAGCACGCATTTCATCATCGTGCATATTACCAATAACATTTAAGGTATTATCTAATTTATTTTCAATGTTAGATAATCTGATAA
The DNA here is from genome assembly GCA_963928595.1 of Candidatus Coprosoma sp. Classification (GTDB taxonomy): domain Bacteria; phylum Bacillota_I; class Bacilli_A; order RF39; family UBA660; genus Coprosoma. The sequence goes on from CAWVFK010000014.1 coordinate 47,924, forward strand.
CTAAACTTTCGATTTCTTCTGTTAATTTAGAATAGGCAAAACTATGATTACTTGTATGAGTGATTAAAGTATTATAATCTTCATTTAATTTATCTAAGTCGTTTTTAACTTCATATAAATCTTTAATATCTTCTTCTGATAAACTATATAATTTTTTTAAGTCATCCATTTGTTCAAAAATATCTTTAACTAAGGTATTTATTTTCTTTAGTTTGGTCTGTAATGTTTTACTTGCTTCATCATAATCTGATTTAATAACTTTTTCTTTTTCAAAGTCGGTAAATAGATTTTCAAAATACTCAGTTAAAACTTTTAAATCAAACAAGCTATCTTCTAAGTTTAACACTTTGGCTCTATCTAAAATATCGGCAATTTTCTTTTTGGCTTCATCAATATTGTATTCAACATTTAGATAGTCTAAAGGATAACCAGCGGCAACCATTTTTTGATATATGGCATTTATTTCTTCCATTTTTTTAGGTAAAATACTATCGGCAATTAAAACAATTGATGGAAGCTCTTCAATAACGACTTCTATATGTTTTAAAAGTTCATCAATAGCTTTTAAAATATTTGGAACTTCAGTATATTCGTTATTTTCCATTAAAGTTTCGAAGTCTTCAAATCTTTTACTAATGGTTTCGAATTGCATAGCAACAACATCGGCAAATTCACCAAATTCATTTCTAGTTTCTTCGAATTTTTCGTATAACTCACGATATTTGGCTTTTAATTTGGTGATGCTGGCGCGATTACGTTCTTCACTATTGGTAATATCTTTAATTTCATTTAATAAGAAAGCAGAAGAAGCTCTGACTTTATAAATTTCCATTTCTAGTTTGGCTATTTTATACATGGTACTTTTATAGTCTGTTTGGGATAGTGAATATTCAGCTTCAATCAGCATATCAGTAATTTTAGGAATTTGAATATCTTTAATTTCGTGTAGTCTTTCTTTCCAATTGTTATATAAAACTTCTAGTTTTTCATTTCCAACATAACTTTCGACTTTAGCAAGTTCAGGTCCAACTGGTGAAGTGTCAAGTCGATTTTTTTGATAGTCTAAATCTTCAATTAACTTTTTATATTTTTTCTTTTTACGACTCTTTAACACTCCCAAAATGATAAGGACAATAACTAACGTAGTACCTATAGCGGCGGCAATCATTATTGCAATGTTATCCATGTATATCACCCTAGTATAATTTTACCATATTTTTTTAATATTTTGTCAAAAAATGTCTAGTTTTAGTAAATTAGTTTTTTTATAGGGTTTAACTTATTTAAAAAGTATTGAAAATTTTCTTTCAATACTTTATTCATTTACTTCAATTTTATCTAATAGTTTAGTGACAATATCTTTAGCGGTGTCATCACCATTTGCTTTAATATTTTCTAGAAAATCATGAGAATTTTTACTCTGAGGAAGCATATAACCGGCTTCTCTTAAAATATCTTCGATCATTACTTTATTGGAATGAATTAAAGCTTTTAAAATTCTATCATCTTCTTGATTATCTTTTAAAAGATGCTTTAACATTTTTATTTCATCTATTTTACTATTAACTATTTTAAATAATTCGTAGACCACTTTTGGATCTTTAGCCTTTTGTGGTGGCATTTTATTTGGGATCATGGTGATAGCTCTAGCTGGACAAGCCGCTGCACACGCACCACAACCAATACATTTTTCAAAATCAATTTGCCCTGTCTCATTGTCAGTAGCACCAGTTGGGCAGACAAATAAGCATAAACAATCTTTAGAACACAATTTTAAATTACGATATGCATGACTTTTTTCCATACTACTTTACCTCCAATATTTTAAAACTTGGAACTTTACAGATTGGGCATACTGTTGGTGGGACATCGCCAACATAGATAAATCCACAAATGTCACAAACCCAAATTTTAGTATTTTTAAGATAATCTAAACCTTTTTCTTTATAATTATTTAAAATAACATTCATCATATTAGTGGCTTTGGAGCTCCAGTTGATAACTCTTTTAGCTCCTCTATCTTGATATTTATCAGCTATGTCCATTGCATGTTTAAACTCTTTAATATCTTCGTTTATTTTATTTTGAACATTTTCTAAAGTACCTTCCTTCAAATCTTCTTTACTGGAATAGTGCTCGGCTAATTCGGTAAATAGTTTTTGTTCTTCTTCTAGATATTCTTTTTCACAAGCTTTAGCTAAATTAGAACAAATATAAGAAATTTCTGAATTAGATAATTCAGTCAGATTATCTTCTTCATCTGATTCAGCTGGTTTTTCTTCTTTTTCTTCTTCAATTTCTTTGAAAACACTTTTTGGCGCACCGCAAATTGGACAAGTCCAATCATCAGGTAAATCTTCAAATTTTACACTTTCTTTGGCATCAGCATAAATATAGCCACATATTGTACATTCATATTTTTTCATTTTTTTCTTCTCCTTACTACTCTTTAAATTCAAATTCATAATCCATTATTCTAATAGGATCACCATCTTGAGCACCTAACTGTCTAAGTTCATCATCAATACCCATTTTTCTGAGTTTATTAGAAAAACGTAAAACCGCTTCATCAGTATCTAACCTACTCATAATTAAAAGTTTCTCAATACCTTTACCACTTATTACCCATGTATCATTATCTTTAGTTATTTTGTAAGGTTTTTCTTCTTTAAATTTATAGATAACATGACTTTCAAATTTCTCAGCTTTATATAATTGTGATTTAGGTATTTCATCTAACATATCAGCTAGTTTTAATAAGATTTTATTAATTCCTTCGCCATTAATAGCAGACATTTCATAGACTTCTGTATCAACTTTTTCCTTGAATTTTTTTATATTTTCCTTGGAATCTGGCATATCCATTTTATTAGCAATTACAATTTGTGGTTTTTTAATTAATGATTCATCAAAGTTTTCTAGCTCTTTATTGATTGTGACATAATCTTTATATGGATCATTGGTATAACCACTCATATCGATGATGTGGGCAATTACTCTAGTTCTTTCAATATGCTTTAAAAATTTATCTCCAAGGCCATGGCCTAAAGAAGCTCCTTCAATAAGCCCCGGAAGATCAGCAACGACGAAACTACGATTATCAGATGTTTTAACTACTCCTAAATTAGGTTTTAGAGTTGTGAATGGATAATCAGCGATTTTAGGTTTAGATGCAGATATTTTAGATATGAATGTTGATTTTCCAACACTTGGCATACCAACTAAACCAACATCAGCCATCAATTTTAATTCGATTTTAACTTTTACTCTTTCACCAGGCTCGCCATTTTCGGCATAGTGTGGTGCGGGATTAGACTGTGTAGCAAAGGCCATGTTACCACGTCCACCTCTACCACCTTTAGCAATAACTACTTCTTCATTGTTTTCGGTTAGGTCAGCGATAACTAAGCCAGTATCAAAGTCAGTGACAACGGTTCCAGCTGGAACTGGGATTATAATATTTTCAGCATTTTTTCCGTGCATACCCTTTCCCATACCATTTTCACCTTTATAACCTTTAATTATTTTTTTATATTTAAAATCAACTAAGGTATTTAATCCAGAATCGACTTTAAAAATAATGTCTGAACCTTTACCACCATTGCCACCGAATGGTCCACCCATAGCGACATATTTTTCTCTTCTAAAAGCTAAACAACCATTACCGCCACTACCAGCAATGAGTTCAACTACTGCTTCATCAATAAACATATTATCACCTGTTTCTTAAGTATATTATACATGATTAAACTTTTTATAACAAGAAAAAAGGATTATTTTAATAATCCCAATGAATTGTAGCATTCGTAGCACCCCAAGGGCTTTCTATTATTTGATCGCTGGTAGCTTTTATATAGAAAACGATCTGATCATTTCCAGTAAAGGCATTTGTAGCTATTTCAGTTATGTTTGATTTAATGGTAATATTAATTAGGTTTTTATTACTAAAAGCATTAGCGCCAATGGCATCGACAGTTCGACCATTTAAAGCTTCAGGGATAAAAACTGTTTTATCACAGCTAGCATTATAACCAGTAATTGTTAAATTACCACGAGAATTAGAGGCAGTTGTGAAGCAAGTTGGATTAGTAGTTAAATTTTGAACATCATCTAAGGCACTTTCTTTAATTTTATCGTTAGCTAATTTTCTATTACCTAAAATAGATACAGTTCCTAAAACTAATAGTAAAAATAAAGATAAAATTCCGTATAATAAAGCTGATGTGATAAATCCTTTTTTGTTCATTTTGCCATCCCCTATTCTGTTTAAATTATACCTTATTTATTATTTTTATACAAGAGTTTTAGGTTTATATCATATTCTTTTGCATATATAGTGAATAAAATATGACAGGTGATATTATGCGAAATTTTTGGTGTGGTCGTGGCAAGTGGTCAATTATCTGTTTAATTTGTATGATTATTTTATTTTATCAAATTTTAATTACAATTTTTGTAGTGACAAGATTTAATGTGTTTTTATTATTTATATTTATGCTTTTATTGTTTTGCTCTATCTTCAGACTTTTTTGGTGATACTAACATTTCTGTCTTATATATTTTGTCAACAATTTTACTTATAGTTTGGCAATTTTTATATTCCGCATTATTAAAATTAATGAGATCAGGCTGGGATATTAAAATAAATAGTAATTCTTTTTCATCTCTCATTAAAGGATAATGCCTTTCATATTCGTTTAGGAGTGTTTCAAAATCAAAGTCCAAAGCATGATTTTGGTATAATTTATAAAGGTCAAAAACTGGACTACCAACTTTAGATTTATCCCAACTTATTAAATATGACGAATCAGCTTCTAAAAAATGTTCTAATTTTAAATTATTGTGAAGAACAACCCTACGTTCTTTTCTTTTTTCTTTGATGTGGTTGTGCCACCGATCTAATCTTTTTTTATTTTCACTAATGGTATCATATATTTTGGTAATATTTCTAGCTAAAAGTTGCTCGCTCGGACTCATATAGACTTTTGTTTCAATTAGAGTGATTAGGTCGGTGTAATAAATATAAAGGTAATTTAAATTATTATCCAAATCATCATATATTTTTTCATAATAATCCAAATCTATTTCTTTATAATGTGTGGTTTTACTGTGTAAAAGAGCGACTAATCTGACTAAGTCTAAGATTTTTTGCTCTTTAGGTATATCTAAATCGGCAATATAGTTTGTTAACTGATACGGTTCATTTTCACTATTTAAAAAAGAGGGCATATAATCAAAGTTGCGTGATTTTAAATAGTTTAAAATTTGCGGATTTAATCTTCCCTCTTTATAGATATATCTACCATCTGTTGTATCAATTATAGTAACCTTACCTTGTTTATGATACCCTCTTGCTTTTAAACCTTTGCTTTTTAAAACTTGGTTAATCTTCATGGGATGGAATAATCAATTTATCACCAATTTTTAGTTCAGATAGATCATTATAAGCTTCTAATTCATCTCTAGTTATGCCGTATTCACTAATGATAGATTCAGTAGTATCATTTTCAGTTACAATATGAACTTTATAAACGGCATATCTTTCATTTTCATCTAAACCTTCAAAAATAGATTTAACGGTATTATCTTCTTCACGATTAACTTCTTCTGAATTTTCTTCAACTGTACTGACAGTTTGAGTATCTTCTGCTTTATCTACCTCTTCTCTATCTTCTAAGGTTTCTATTTTTTCTTCAGTCATACGTATTTCCTCCTCTTCTTCTGGCTTTTCTTCTAACCCATCTAAGACTACTTCGATACTAATAGATAATATTTCATTGTTGATCACTTCATAATAAAAGTCATTTATGTCGACATCGATATTTTTGGTGTCGTATTTTTTATCAATACTAATATCGAATGGTAATTTGTATTCAAACGGATCAACATTTAAACTTGCTTCTGTCATCTTATAAGTTCCACTAATGATAAACTCCCCTGATACTAAATTCTCTTCTTTTAGCTTTAAAGTGTGCTCAAGTGAAATACTACTTATTTCGGCAATATTACTATCAAACTCAATATCTTTTTTGAATGGTACTATTTTTTTCATGGTATCTCCTCCTAGATAAATATATGTCAATATTTAAATTTTAGAATAAATTTTCATAAATCTGACTAGCATGATCAAAATTAGCTTTGTCCCAAATATTTTCAATATAGGTATTCCGATTGTTACGATATTTTAAGTAATAAGCGTGCTCCCAAAGGTCAATTGTAAACAGTGGGGTTAAATCATATGATAATGGAGTTTCTTGATTTGGTAAGTTCATAATAGTAAGATTTCCATTATTATCAGTAACTAAAAACGTATATCCAGATCCAACTAAGTTTTTAGATTTGTTTATAAAAATATTTTTAAAATTTTCAAAACTACCATAGTCATTATTTATCTTGTTTAATAATTTACCTCTAGGCAAAGAAGAATTTTGGCTTAGACTTTGCCAGTACAAATTATGGTTTAAAATTCCACCAGCATTATATAAGATTTGACCTCTATCTTTTAAGGGAAATTCATCAATCCTTTTAGGAATTTGTTCAAGTGGAATATTTGAATTTGTAAGATTATTTAAATTTTCAGCATATTTTTTATGATGTTTATTATAATGGATATTTACGGTTTCTTCATCAATTGTGGGTTCTAAAGCACTATAGGAATATGGCAAGGGTATGACTTTATACATTTTTATCGCCTCCTATTAATTATATTAATATAGGTATTAAAAAAGAAGATAAGTTTAACATTATCAATTTTTTTACTTGAGTTTTTATTTGATCTCATTGAAGATTGGAATTGCTATTAATTATTTAACTAGAAGACCTGAAAAAAGTAAGATTAGTTAATGTTTAATCTTACTTTTCATTTTCAATCAATAATCTGACTTCATCTTCAGTTAGACCGGTAATTTCCGAAATATCTTTTATACTCATTTTCTTTTTAAGCATATTTTTCGCTATTTCTATTGTTTTTTCCTTAGTTCCGATATTTTTTCCTTTTTCAATTCCTTCTTTTTTCGCATCTTCTATCTCGTTATACTTTACTAAAGCATCAAACTTATCTTTTTGCCATTCATGTAATATAAATCCATCTTTACTCATACTTATCGCCGCCTCCATTAACTTTTTTACTTTCTCTTTCGAAAGTATATGCCTTGAAAGCTCATATAACTCTGTAAATGTCCTAGAAGTTAATATCGTAAGCCATATGACATCCTTCTCTTTATTACTTTTATTATAGTATAAATCCCTATATCGTTCAAGACTCTTGACTACCATACATTCATCACTTGAATATATATGGTGAGTCTTTAATCCATATAAAACAATTATATCGTCTAAGATTTTTTCATATGGA
>CAWVFK010000015.1:0-40681 GCA_963928595.1 Candidatus Coprosoma sp.
TTAACTTGCAGTTAAATTCAAGAAAATTATAACACAAAGTTAGAATTAATGTAATGTTTGCTAAATGTTGATATAATCTATGTTAACGAAAGGATAACGATAATTATGGTAGCAGGACAAAGATTAAGAGAAGCTAGAAAGAAAGCAAATTTAACGCAAGAAGAACTTGCCAACATCATCGGTGTTAAAGCCGCTGAAGTTTCACAATATGAATCAAACAAAAGAACACCTCGTTGGCCAACATTTAATAAATTATTAGATGCACTGCATATTACAGCTGACGAAGTACTTGGTAGAGATGTAACCGTTCACGATGGTGAAGATTACGAAGTAAAGATGGCAAAAGAAGATTTGCAAATTTTATCAAGCATCAAAGAAAATCCAAAACTTTATAAAGCTTTACTATCTGATCCAGAGAGAACCGTTCAAGTAATTAGTAATAATTTAAAACGTGTTCTACCAGAAGTAGGCGACTAAAAATAGTTTATCAAAAACTATTTTTATTTTGCTCAAAATCTAGTACAATATAATTAGGAGGATAGATATGGATATACTAGATATAATTGATAAAAAAGAAAAAGGTGAAAAATTAACAAAAGAAGAACTTCAGTATGTTATAGATGGATATTTAGATGGCACTATCAAAGATTATCAAATGTCCGCTTTACTTACTGAAATAGACTTACTAGGATTAAAAGAAGAAGAAACAATTAACCTAACTGATATTATGCTTCATAGCGGTGAAATTCTAGATTTAGGTTTTGATAACATTGTCGATAAACATTCAACTGGTGGAGTTGGTGATAAGACAACTATTGTTTTGGCCCCTTTAGTTGCTTCATTAGGTGTTAAAGTAGCTAAAATGAGTGGTAGAGGTTTAGGCCATACCGGAGGCACTATTGATAAATTAGAATCGATTAAAGGTTTTAAAACATCTATGTCCTTAGATGAATTTAAAAATCAAGTAGATAAAATAGGTATCGCTTTAGTAGGACAGATGGGTAATTTAGTTCCAGCTGATAAAAAAATCTATGCCTTAAGAGATGTCACGGGAACTGTTGATTCCATTCCATTAATTGCCTCAAGTATTATGAGTAAAAAATTAGCCAGTGGAGCTTCCAGCATTGTTATCGATTTAAAAGTCGGTAGTGGAGCTTTGGTAAATAATTTAGATGAAGCCAAAGAGCTAGCTAATTTAATGGTTAAAATAGGTCATAACAATAATAAAAAAACCGCATGTGTTTTAACCAACATGGATGAACCACTAGGGTATGCCGTTGGAAACTCTATTGAAGTTATCGAAGCTATAAACACATTAAAAGGTGATGGACCAAAAGATTTAACTGATTTAGTTATTAAACTTGGAAGCTTAATGGTTTCTATGGGACTAAACATTTCGGAAGAAGAAGCTGAAGAAAAGGTCAAAGAAAACTTGTATAATGGAAAAGGCTACGAAAAAATGCTTGAGTGGGTTAAAGCTCAAGGTGGCGATATTAATAATATTCCTTTGGCTAAACATTCCAAAGAAATTATCGCCCCAACTGATGGATATATCTCTTTCATCAATGCCTTAGAAATCGGAAAATTATCTAGAAAATTAGGTGCTGGAAGATTAACTAAAGATGATGAAATCGACTTAACCGTTGGTATTATTTTAAACCATAAAGTTGGTGAATATGTCAAAAAAGGTGAAACTTTGGCTACCATCTTTTATAATGAAAAAGAGGTTACTGATGAAGAAATCCTTTCATGCTTTAAGTTTAGTGAAAATCCTGTAGAAGAACCTAAATTAATAATCGATATTATTAGGTAAAAACTAGAAATTTCTAGTTTTTTTCAAAATGAAAAGGAAAACGTCAAAAAAAATTGTATATTTATTATAGAGAGTAGTAGCAAATAAAATTTTAATTTAAACAAAATATAAGAATAGCTATTACCATTATAAATCAATTGGAGGTTAAATTGTTAGATAATCATTTTCAAGAAATTACTGATGACATTAAAAATAGGATTTTAAAAACTCAATTAGAAATAATGGCAGATGCAAATAATAAATTAGTCCATCTTTATTATAATATTGGCAGAATTTTAGAAGAAAATAGTCGTTGGGGAAATAAATTTATAGATAGTATAGCTACGGAATTGAAACTATCTTTTCCGAAATTAAAAGGATTTTCTATTCGTAACTTAAAATACATGAAAACATTTTATAATGAATATAAAAATGATAAAGAATTTGTGCAACTGGTTGCACAAATACCATGGAAACATAATATTACTTTAATCCAAAAAATAAAAAATAAGGAGATTCGCAAATGGTATATAAATAAATGTATAGAAGAAGGCTGGTCTAACAACTTCCTTTTATATCAGATAGAAACAAATTTACATCAGAGACAAGCAGCATCTTTAAAATATAATAATTTTAATGCTACTTTAAAACAAAATACTGATCTTGCTAATAGCATTATGAAAGATCCATATGTATTTGATTTGGTTTCCTTGACGAAAAATTATAAAGAAAAAGAATTAGAAAATAAGATGATAGAAAGAATAAAAAATGTACTATTAGAATTAGGTAGTGGTTTTTCCTTTGTGAGTAACCAATATAAAATTACGATTGATAACCAAAATTATTATATTGATTTACTTTTCTATCATATAAAATTAAAGTGTTATATTGCTGTCGAATTAAAAGTTATTGAATTTAAACCAGAATTTGCGAGTAAAATGGGAATGTATCTTACTGTTTTAGATGAACAAGTTAGAAGTGAAAGTGATAATCCCTCAATTGGAATTATATTATGCCAGAAGAAAAACAATAAAATAATAGATTATACATTAAAATATATAAATAAACCTGTTAGTGTTAGTGAATACAAAATATTTGATAGACTACCACAGAAAAAAATAAAAGCTGAAGATGAAATAAATTTAAAAGTTCATAACATTTATTAATATTAAACAAAAAACTAGAAATTTTTAGTTTTTTTCAAAATGAAAAGGAAATCATCAAAAAATTTTGTATAATATTGATAGACACAAAAAAGGAGCAGTACCCCCTGAAGGACTGCTCCAAATAAAAGAATAAAAAGGGGCTGGCTAGTTTACACTAGCGCCAATTCAACTAAAATTGAATTGGTGCTTAATATAATAGCAGAAAATTAAAATATGTCAAGAGATTTTTAAAAAAAATTAAAAAAGGAGGACAAATATGCAGTTAGAAGATATCAAAGGAATCGGTAAAACCACCATTAAATATTTAAATGAATTAGGAATATATGATGCTGATGATTTAATCACTTATTATCCATTTAGGTATGAAATAACCCAAAACACTGATATTCATAACTTAAACGATGGTGATAAAGTTGTTATTGGTGGTATAGTCGAAAATGCCCCAACCGTCATTCATTTTAATCGTAAATTAAACAAGATGAGTTTTCATCTAAACACCGGTGAATTTATCACCAATATTACTATTTTTAATAGGGCTTTCTTAAAAGATAAATTAAATGTTGGTCATGCCGTGACAATTATCGGTAAATACGACCAAAAACATAATAGTATTACAGCTAGTGATATAAAATTTGGCCTTATAGAAGGAACATTAATTGAACCGATTTATCATTCATCATTTAAAATTAATAGTTCTAAAATATCAAAAATAATTAAATCAGTTTTAGATAAAATAAAACCTAAAGATTATATTCCAGACTCTCTTATTCGAAAATATCATTTTATGGATAAACAGGAAGCTATAAAAATCGTCCATAACCCAAAAGATAAAGAGAAATTAAAAAAAGCTTTAGCTAGATTAAAATACGAAGAGCTATTCATGTATATGATGAAAATTAGTTACTTAAAAAAATCAAAAAAACAAAGCGATGGATTATCTAGAAATGTTTCTTATGAGCAAGTATTAGAAGTAGTTGATCGTCTTCCCTTTAAATTAACTAAAGACCAGTTGAAGTCTGTTAAAGATATCTATGATGATTTAACTAGTAGTAATAGAATGAATAGATTACTTCAAGGTGATGTTGGAAGTGGAAAAACCATCGTTTCCTTTATCACTTTATATATTAATTATCTAGCAGGATATCAAGGAGCTTTAATGGCTCCAACTGAGATTTTAGCTTCCCAGCACTACCAAAACTTTTTAAAACTTTTTCCTAACTTAAATGTTGTTTTGTTAACTGGTAAGTTAAAAGCCAAAGAAAAGAAAGAAGCCAAAGCTTTAATTGAAAGTGGCAAGGCTAATATCATTATCGGTACCCATGCTTTAATCAGTGAAGATGTCACTTATCATAACCTGGGTTTGGTCATCACCGATGAACAACATCGTTTTGGTGTGGCCCAAAGAGGAAACTTAAAAAACAAAGGTATAACCCCAGATATTTTGTATATGAGTGCAACCCCGATTCCCAGAACTTATGCTTTAACCTTATATGGTGATATGGATATATCTAGTATCAGAACTATGCCAAGCGGAAGGAAGCCCGTTAAAACTTATGTTAAAACAAATAAAGAAATAAAAGATGTCTTATATATGATGTTAGATCAAATCAAAGCTCATCATCAAATATATGTCATTGCTCCTTTAATCGAAGAGAGTGATAAAATAGATCTAGAAGACGTCTACAAGTTAGAAGAAAAAATGAAAAGAGCTTTCGGCAAAGTATGTAATGTCGGCATTATGCATGGTAAAATGACTCCTAAAGAAAAAGAAGAGGTTATGGACGAATTTAAACAAAATAAAATTCAAATCTTAATCAGTACTACCGTTATCGAAGTCGGTGTCGATGTGGCTAATGCGACAATGATTGTTATTTTTGATAGTTATCGTTTTGGACTTTCCGCTCTCCATCAATTAAGGGGAAGAGTAGGTAGAAATGATTTAGATAGTTACTGTATATTAATCAGTGATAGAGAAACTAAAAGATTAGAGGTTTTAACTAAAACTAATGATGGATTTAAAGTTAGTGAAGAAGACTTTAAACTAAGAGGTGGTGGCGATATATTTGGCGTTAGACAAAGCGGTGATATGAACTTTAAACTAGCTGACATCAAAAATGATTATGATTTATTATTAAGAACTAAAGAAGATAGTGAAAGCTTTATGAAAAGTAAAGAATATGATGATCCTAAATATATTTTTATAAAGCAGACTGTCATACAATCAGCTAATCTTGATTAAATGTGTAAAGAAGACAAAAAAACATATAAATTTCATTGACTTTTAAGTTTAAATAAATTATACTTTTGTATGCATAGAATAGTATTTCTATGTGGCTACTACTTACGGATAGATGTGAGTAGTTAACCAACCCCCTGAAGGAGCCGCAAGGCTCCACTTTTTGTTGATATCAAAGGGTTTGTGACCTTTAAAATATAATTTAGGTACCCAACTAGGTACCCAGAGACTTGAAAAAGTCTTTTTTTGTTTATAAACAACTATTTTAAGTGATTCATCATATTAACAATATCATCCATTTTATTTTTAAATAGGTGAGAATAAGTATTTAATGTTTCATCAATTTTAGCATGTCCTAAGTATTTAGCAACAATCATAATATTAGCACCATTATTAATGAGTAAAGATGCACAAGAATGTCTAAAATCATGAATTCTAATTTGTTTTAAACCAGCATTCATTGCATTTTTATTTTTTCTTTTTCTAAGAACATCTGAGTGTAGGGGAGAAACATCACCAACGACAAACCATTTCTGATTAAAGTTATAATATTTAGAAACTTGCTTTTTATATTCTTTTAAGTGATTAACTAAAATATTTGGCATTGGTATTGTTCTAGTAGAAGTACGAGTTTTAGGAGTAGTAATCTTCCAATAACCACCATCGCCATTTTCATTCACAACATTTTTAACGATAGATAAAGTCTTATCTTCAAAATCAATGTTATCCCAAGTAAGACCTCTAAGTTCTCCTCTACGAAGACCACAATAATATAATATTTCAAATACACAAATAAACTTTAAATCATCTTCACAAGCAATAAACTTTTTAAATTCTTCATAAGTGTAATAATCCATTTCCTTTGGTACAGCATTTGGATCAGTAAACTTTTCCATTCTGTTATACACAGAAGTAAAATTAAAGTCATGCCACTTTGTTCCATAATTTAGAATTTCTTTTAAAAACTTATGATAATGATTTTTAGTTTTAACAGCAACTGGTTTATTGGAAATCATAGTACGCCATTTTAAATAATGAGTAATATTAAAATCTCTTACTTTGACTTTTTCTAACATTTTTAAAGAAGTAATTCTCTCACGATAAGTTCTTAAAGTAGTAGATTTGACCTTATCTGATTTGTATGTGTAGAATTCTTCATATAACTCTTTAAAAGTCATATCTGTAACATTAATTTCTTTCCTCTCAACTTTAGACATAAAATCTTGTTCAGCTTTAACAGCTTCATTTCTTGTCGCAAACTTCTTGGATTTATATTTTTTTCTAGAACCATCAGCCATATATAAATAGTTGTAAAATACCCATCTTCTACCATCTTTAGTTGCTTCTTCTTTACTTACTTGTTTAACAGCCATATAATCCTCCTTTACTGGCCACACAAATAAATCAATCATGCGAGCCAATTGTATAACAAAATAAAATGTCTTGCTAGTTTACGATTAGTTATTACTCATCTCTTTTAAGTAATCAATATTAATTTTTAAATAAGCTACCACTTCACACATAGGTAATAAACCTTTTGGAAGTAGGTAGCCTTTTTCTTCACAAAGTGTTTTTATTTCTTTCTTTAACTTGAAAGCATTATTAATTCCAAGATTAGATAATTTCATTAAATCATCCAAATTACACCATTGTTTAGAGATTAATTCTAATGTTTCTTTAGCATTCATTATTCATCATCCTTTCCGCATATTTCGTTTATCATTTTTTGAAGTTCTAATTGTTCTTCTTTAGTAGTAGGAATAGATTCACATCTTTTTCCATTCCATAACATAATTCCATCGCTATCATAATTAATAACTTGATTTAGTATATCTTCGTTAATTTCTACACCATTAATTTCTGTAGCGTGTATATAGTTTTGCCTATATCCATTTTTATCTAAATAACCTTTAGGAATACCTTTTACAATAATTTCAATATTTGTATCAAAAATATATTTATTAGCAATTGTTTTGGCTATTCTGGCACTAAAAAAGGATGGATAATTTTTTAAATTTCCATCCTTATCTTTAAAATATTCATCTTTTACTATATCAAACCAAATATATTTATCATCAACATTATTTTTAATATTAATTATTTTACCATGCACTAAAATATAATCATTAATTTTCATAAACACCTCCCAAAGACCTTATCTTGCAAGATCTTATCATTATATTTTTAATTTATATATTTAACTTATTTATTATGTAAGAAGTCTGTTTCTATATACCTAGAAACTATTTACTAAGTAATTAGAATATTATTTCTAATATATATTTTTCTTTTAAAACTATTTCCATTAACAATAGTAATATAATTGTTATTCGCTAAATATTTAAGTAGGTTAGTAATAGTTCTTGTAGAACAACCTAATTGTTTAGCATAATATTTATTTGTTCCATAGGCATAACCTAATTGCATAGCATTAGAATTTAAAATACCTAGAAGTAACATTGCACTTCTAGGTATCTTAGAATTAATTAAATGTGTTGGAACCATTACAAAATTATCCATATATACTCCTTTCTGTAAAACAAAAAAAGAGAAGTCATCAACTTCTCAAAATTTGCTTTGTTTCACTAAATTTTATAATTTTTGCTATTCTACTATATTTTAACATAGCAAGTAGACAAATCAATACCCTAAATTATCTCATTTTATTTTCTTAAAAGTAGTCCAAAAATTTTCGAATTTTTCCCATTTTATTTTTAAAAATCTTAACAACTTTTTCCCCAATGGGGAAGAAGTTAATGATTGCTTTTATAAATTTAAGTTATTAGCAAGCAATGGAAATGTATAGCACAAAGGATTTTTGCTACATTTCCTATTATGGGTTAACCCCAAGCCCTAAAAGATATTTTAAAGTCTTTTTAAATTATAAAAAAGAAAGTTATAAATGTATGTTAAAGAAGAATTGGATAAAATATGATATAATATATATAGATTGGATTTCAATTGAAGGAGGCACTTATGGATAATTTAGTAAATAGGAGTAAAGAAGATTTAATTGCTGAAATACAAAAAAGAGTAGAAGATAAAATAATTGAAAAGTCGAATGCAGATTTAATTATAAAATTAATACAAAATGCAGATAGCTTATCAGAAGCTATAGCAATAGCACAATTAGGAACTACATATAAGAGAACTGGATTTCATTTTGATAAAAGATTAGAAAAGATGGATAACACTATTAAGTATTTTAAAAAAAATGAAAAATTAAGTTTTGTTAATGATAGTTCTAAATTAACTCATAAGCTTATAATTGGTGATAATTACGATTCATTATTAAATTTGCTTGTTGAGTATAAAAATAAGATTGATGTTATATATATTGATCCACCATATGGAAAGGATAGTATGGGGGAATTTGCAAAAGTTAACTATTACAATGCAATTACTAGAGATAATTTATTATCAATGTTATATTCAAGATTATTTATTGCTAAATCATTATTATCAGACTATGGAGTTATATTTTGTAGTATAGACGATAGGAATCAGGCATATTTAAAATGTTTGTTTGATGAAATATTTGGTGAAAAAAATTTCATAGGCACCTTTATATGGCAAAAAAAATCTGGTGGTGGACAATCTGATGATTATTTTGTTACGGAACATGAGTATATTTTAGCTTATAAGAAAAGTGATTATTTTGAATGGTTAAATTTTTATGAAGATTTATCAGAAAAGGATTTTAAATATTATGATGAATTTAAAAAAGAAAAATTTGCTATTACCAAATTAGAAAAATGGGGAAATTCATCTCATAAAGAAGATAGACCAACAATGTATTTTTCAATAAAGGACCCAGATGGTAATGATTTTTATCCAATGGCTCCAGACGGATTTGATGGAAGATGGCGTATTGGTAAACAAAAAATGGATTATATCATTAAAAATAATAGAATTTATTGGGATAGGGATAAAGCTAATAAACGCTGGATTCCATATGAAAAAAATTATTTTTCAGAATCAAAAGGTAAATTAAATAAAAGTAGAAGTATATTGTATAAGTTAGCCGAAACAGGTACAGCAACAAAAGAATTAACGTCTATTTTTGGACAAAAAGATTTATTTGTTAATGCCAAACCAACAAGTTTAATAAAATATTTAATTCAACATACTAATGGTGAATTAATACTAGATTTTTTTGCTGGTTCTGGAACAACAGGGCAAGCTGTTTTAGAATTAAATAAAGAAGATGGTGGAAATAGACAGTTTATTTTATGTACAAATAATGAAATAACAGATAAAAATCCAAATGGAATTGCTTATGATGTTACTTCTAAACGTTTAAAAAGAATAATGACTGGAGAATGTTATGATGGTACAAAAGATTTTGATTGGATTAAAAATAATAAACCATATGAAGATAATCTAGATGTTTATGATATTGAATTTGTTTCTAATTTTGAATCTGCTGAAAATAAAACTCCCTTTGATGTTATAGACGAAACTTTATATGGTGTAGACAAGTTTAATAATATTAAAGATAAAATAGATTGGGTTTGTAATAATTTCGAACATACTCAAAAAGTAATTGAATCTGATGATAAATGGCGCGAAAGGGTGGAAAATAAAGAATGTTAAAGGAAGCAATAGAACTTCAACAAAGTGCAGTAAGTAAATTAGTTGAATTAATAAACTATAGAGAAGAATTAACCTTTAGAGCTCCAACTGGTAGTGGTAAAACATACATGATGGCAGATTTTATGAATAGAATTTTAGCATGCAATAATAATGTAATTTTTTTAGTATCAACATTATCTAAAGGAAATTTAGCACAACAAAACTTTGATAAGTTTCAAGAGTATAGAGATAAAGGTAAATTTAAGAATTTAAATCCTTATATAATTTCAAGCGAAATAAGTGGAGAAGAAACGTTATTTATCCCGACAGATTACAATGTATATGTATTACCTAGAGATTTATATAAAAAAGGTGGACGTTTAATGCAAGGTGCTATGGACAATTTTCTTCGGGTTATGACTGACAATGAATGGTTTGGTGGAAAAAATAAAAAAATTTATTTGATAAAAGATGAATGCCATGTTGCAACCAATAACCTAGATACTTTATCAAATAATTATTTTTCTAAAACTTTAAATTTTTCAGCTACACCAAAATTGAGCAGACGACAAATCCCAGATGTTGAAATAACAGATGAAGAAGCTGTTAATGCGAAACTTATTAAATATGTTGAATTGGGCGAAGATGAAGAAGATGTAGGAGCTGCTATTAATAAATTTGAAGAAATAAAAGAACAATATAGAGACTTATTAGGCGTTAACCCATGCTTAATTATTCAACTTTCTAATAAAGATAAGGCTGATTATGAATTAAATAATATTGTGTTTCCAGAATTAAATAAAAATGAGCATCAAGATTTAAAGTGGATGTTAATTGTTGATAAAGAGGATAAATGTAATACAAATGATACTTTCAAAGCAAAAAAATTACCTGTTTCCAGATGGAAAGATTATGCGAAATTAAGCTCTTCTACTATAGATATTATTATTTTTAAGATGGTTATATCTGAAGGATGGGATATACCAAGAGCTTGTATGTTATATCAAATAAGAGATAGTCAAAGTAAACAATTGGATGAACAAGTAATTGGCAGAGTTAGAAGAAACCCTAGATTATTGGATTTTGAGAATTTAACAGAAGAAGCTCAAAAATTAGCAATGACTTCATGGGTTTGGGGAATTATACCAGATGAAAAAAAGAAAGTTAGAAATGTAAAATTATTTGATGAAAAAGAAGATTTTATAAATAATATTCAAATCAAAACTACAGTAATAAATGATTTAACTAATAAAATTGATTTTGATGTAAATCAATATTTAGATAATAATGCTGGGCATGATCATTATATGAGTATATTTGAAATGTATAGAAAATTAGATAGTTCAGATAATGAGATAAAAAAGATGTGCTACAACTATTCAGATAATTATCAAAAATGGTGGAAATTCAATGAGAACATTGAAAAAATTATAAATGAAAATAAAAAATATGAGTGTGATTATCATACTAGTATGTCATTAAGAACAAATGATGATGGTACTGAAATGATTTTTTCATTTCCAATTGAAAGTATGTACGTAGATAATGGCAATTACATAAATATAAATGATTGGGTTTGGAGAAGAAATGATGGTGCAGATAAATTTTCATTTGATAGTGAAGCTGAGAGAGAATGGGCAAGTATTTTAAAGGATTTATCCGTTTCACATATTAAAAAGATTAAAACTGGAAAAATTAATCCTAAAAAAGGTATGTTTACTATATATGGAGAAGAACCAGATAGATTGGAAGAATATGAGAAATACTTATGGGGGAAGAATTATATTACCAATTCGGATATTAAATATGAATATTATTTAGATGGTATACATTCCTCATATCCAGATTTCTTACTTGTTGATAAAAATAACAAGATTCATTTATTTGAAGTAAAAAGCGTCAATTTTTCTAGTTTGGAGAAGACAAACTTTGATTCAGAGGCATATAAAAGGAAAGTTGATGAATTAAAAAAATGTTATTTAATTGCATCTCATTTAACAGGCCAAATATTTTATTTGCCAGTGTTAAGAGATGACGTGTGGCATATAACTAAATTGGAAGATGGTACTGAATGTAATTTGACAAAAGAACAATTTATTAACTCTTTTGCATAATAGAAAGCTTAATTATTAAGAAAAGTTATATACTATTTTGAAAATAAGATCCATAAATCTAAAATCAAAATTATTGTTGATAATATATATAATAATTAACCAAAATAATTAAGGGAATTAAAATAAGTTTTTGAAAAGGGAGTAATGTAATGGTTAAAGGAGAACATTATCTACCAAGGTTTTACTTAGAAAAATTTTCAAACGATGGAAAAATTGATGTATTAAATATTTCAAATGGAAAAATATTTTCTACAAGTGTAGAAAGAATTGGGAAGAAAAGTTATTTTTATGATTTAAATCCTGGAGAATTAAAAAAGATTCTTTCGGAACACCTAAAACTTACTAATATTACACATTCTCAATTTGAAGAGTTAACTGATGATGTTCAATTTGTGGAAAAAGCATTATCAAGACTTGAAAATAAGGCTGCATCGTTATTTAATCAATTTGAAAACAATTATAATTTAATAAATGATGAAGAGTTTCTTTCTACCTTATTTCTGTTTATGTATACTTTATCTATAAGAACAATGAGTTTTCGTAATAGTTTAGAAAGTATAGCAACACAGACTAGCAATTGGTTAGAATCTTTGAATATAGAAAAAGTAGAAAAATACCCTTTAGATAAAAAGCCAGAAGATATTGCAAAAATAAATCAATTATATGCAATAACATCATTAGCACAAGTATACAAACACGGCATGACTTTTTTTGATAATTATAATATATATGTAGGAATTAATGATAGTAATATTGATTTTTTAATTTCTGATAATCCTTTACATTATTTTATGCTAGGATTTAATGATCTATGTTTTCCTATTGATCCTAAACTTGCTATAATTATGCAAGTAAAGAGTGCACCACAAAATTTTAAACTATGCAATTTCAAACCTGATAAAAATAAACTGGTTCATTTGAATGGTAATGATGTAATCAAATATAATATGTTACAGCAATACTCGAAGGCAAGATATTTATTTGGTAGTGAAAATATGCTAAAACAACACTTGAAGTTAGTTAACACACTAAAAATTCAACAGAATGGTTGGTAAATTATCCTTAGTTATTTATGAATTAATACCTTGTGTATAATTATAATTTACACACCTTATTATTTTTAAGTACCCAAAAGTTCTCACAAAAAATTAGGTACCCAGTTAGGTACCCAAAGTATTAAAAATAGTCATTATATAGTTAAAAGTGAATATTAATAAAAGTCTTATTTTATAAGGAATTATACAATATTTATAAACTTGCACGACTAATTTTATTTGACCCCCTGAAGGAGCCTTTATTGGCTCCATTTTAGTATATCCATGCCGAATATTGACAGACACTCCCTAGGAGTATATACTTAAAATGGTGATAGTATGCAGAATAAAGAAAAGAAAAATTGTCATAGGTTAAAATATCATAATGTTGAAGATAAAAAGAAAGTTTTAAAAAGATTAGCTATCATTGAAGGACAAATAAGAGGAATTTCAAATATGGTCTATGAAGAAAGGTATTGTAGTGATATCTTAATTCAAATCAGTTCTGCCGAAAGTTCTTTGAAAAGTTTAGCTGATAGTATTTTAGAAAATCATATGAGAACTTGTATGACTGATGAAATAAAAAAAGGAAATATTGAGGTTATTGATGAAATAACAACTATATTAAAGAGAAATAAATAAGAAAGTGGTGTTTGCTTGAAAAATAATATCAAGATAGTTTTAAGTTTAGTAGTACTAGTCATAGTGATTATTGCTTTTATATTTTTAAGACCTGAAAGTATGGCTAGCCGTTTTAAATTAGAATACGAATCTTTAAATGGGCAAAAAGCCAACGATGGAAAAGACTATATTAAAGTAAATATAAATAATGACAATAAAATTGTTTATGCCGATTATGATACTGTGTTTGATGTCTTAGATAGTACAGGTGTTATATATTTTGGCTTTCCAGAATGCCCTTGGTGTCGTAATGCTATTCCGGTTTTGTTAGCCGCCGCCAAAGAATCTGGTCTTGAGCAAATTTACTATCTCAACAATAGTGATGAACGGGACACCAAAGTTATAAAAGAAGGAAAAGTAATAACCGAAAAAGCAGGAACGTCTAATTATAATAAGTTACTAGAAAAATTAGGTGATAAAGCTTCAGTATATGATGGTCTAAAAGATGAAAAGATAAAAAGACTTTATTACCCAACAGTTGTTTTTGTTAAAAATGGTGAAATAACAGATTATATTGAAGGCACTGTAGAATCACAAGAAGATCCATATACACCACTAACTAAAGATCAAAGACAAAAATTAAAAGATAAATATAAAACTGCCATTAGTAAATTACTAAGTTGTGATCAAGATTCTAAATGTTAGAAAGGGGCAAGCATGAATTTTAAAGTCGAACGAGAAGTTTTGGATTTAGGCTTAAAAGTAGTAGGCATTTCCATTACTGGTTTAGATAACAAGATTAAAACTAAAAAGTTTTTAAAGTTTAAAGATAAAGCCTATAAAACTTTAAAAGAAAAATATAATAATTTTGAGATTGAAACTGATTTAATTTTAAGAGGTTTTAATGAATTGCATAAAAAAATTGGGCTTAAGAGAAGAAAGAATACTTCAGTTAGCGAAAGTCTTCTAAAAAAGTTTTTAAAAGATGAATTTTCTCCATCATCAAATAAACTTATAGAATTATGTAATATTGTTATGTTAGATTCTAGATTGTCAATCGGTATGTACGACATGGACGAAATAGATGGTTCAGTGACTTTGAAACAGGCACCTTCTGATATGTCATATAATTTTTCGGAAGAAAGAACCATCAATCAAGGAGAATACATATATACAGACAATCAAGATATATTATATCGATTAGAGGTCAATCAAAATCCCAAAACAATCGTTAGTGAAGATACTACAAATGTTTTTATAACAATTGAAGGAAGTGAAACAACTAGTGCGGAATACATCATGGAAGTCGCTAGTGAAATTATTGATTTAATAACATCATATTGTGGTGGTACCGCCAACATAATGTATAAATAGAACAATAATCGACATTTTATAAAATATTTAAAGTTTATAATAATATTATTAAAAATTATATAAATGCCAAACAAGAAATAAAAAATGTCCAAAAAAAGTAAAGTAATTGACAAAAAAAGTTGTAAACTTAAAAACGGTATGCTATAATTAAGAATAGAATGGAGGGGTTTTGATGGAAGATTTACAAAAACTCAAAGTAAAACAATCAAATGGTGAGGAAAAAGAAGCTGAAGTATTATTATGCTTCCAATTAGAGAAAACTGGGAAAAAATACATTCTATATACTTTTAATGAAATTGATGGAAAAGATATGGAAACAATTCATGCTTCAATTTTAAATGAAAATGAAAATGGATATCAATTAGACAAGATCCCAGAAGATGAATGGAAAGAAGTCAAAGAAGTAATGCGTGAAATTATTAGAAATGAGGAGTGATTTAAATGGCAGAAGCTATACAAAATGGTGAAAATCTAGTAAAATTAAGTAAAAAAATGGTTGGTAAATTAAAAGGCTTTCTAAAAAAGGTTAGTGATGGTTTAACAACAGTACCATATATTCCGGGAGCTGTGTTCGAAATAGCTAAACTTCATAAAGAAGAAAAACAAAAAGCTAAAGAAGAACTTGAAAAAGTAGTTAAGGGTGTAAAAAAGGAAAAAACAGAACCTAAAAAGGATACTACTGAAACGGTTGGAACTCAAAAAGAAGCCAAAGCAGAAGAGAAAAAAGAACCTGAACCTTCAATTCCTTTTGGTGAACGTGTGGATGCAATCGTAAAGAAAGTTGATGAAGAAGATAAGAAAAGAGCTACAGACAAAACTCATCAAGCACAAGCTATAAGTGAAGAGACTCAACTTAAAAAACCATTTAAAAAGATTCAAGGTAAAAGTGTCGTTGATCTATTAAAGGGTAAAACAAAAGAAAATCAACCAGCACAACCAGAAACTGTAAAAATAGAACCACAAGTTAAACCAGAGCCTAAAAAAGATAAGAAAGAAAAAAAAGATTTAACTGACCTAACTATTTTTGATTCATATGAAGATTATAAATACGCATTCTTCTGGAATTATTATATTAATAAAAAAGAATTCGACTCTGCCCAATTAGATGCTGTTGCAAAAGTTTTAGCCAAAACTGCTGATGTTAAATTCTATAGAACAATTCTTACTGAAGGTAAATTTAATTCCAAAAAATCTGAACAAGAAAAAGAAAAAGAAATTGCTTCAATTATAAAAGCAGAAGAAGAAAAGAATGCTAAACTTGATGCTGAAAGAGATGCTGCAATTCAAAAAGCTAAAGATGATGCACAATCAACCATCGATAGCCTTCAAGAAAAATTGACAGATGCTAGAAGCAAAAATAGGGTTTTAACATCTAAATTAAAAGTAAATACAGAAGCTTTAGCTTCAATTGGTGAAGTTTCTACAACTATCGGTGGTATCAAAGCTATTGATGAAGCAATTATTAAAGCTAACGAAAAATGTCAAGGAATCGATGAACGAGCTGAAGAAAGAGAAAAAACTAGAGAAGATAGCAAGCCAAAAATTGAAAGTGCTAAAGATCTAGATATTGAAGCTGAAACTGATAAAATCATGAAAGCTATCAATGAAAAAGTATATGGTCCAAAAGAAGAACCAAAAACAGAAACTCAAGAAGCTGTAGAAACACCTAAAGAAGAAAAAGTAGAAGAACAAAAAGATGCTGAACCAGTAGTAACTAGTACAACTACTCAAGAGCCAGCTTCCAAAGAAGAACCTACTGCTGAAACAGACAGCGCTTCACTTGTTAATGAATTAGCTAGTTATGATGATGAGGACAAAGAACTTTCATCACCATCTATCTTTGATAGTGCGATGCCAAATCCAAATGTTGAATTGGAAACAGTACCATTCACACCAGCTTGGAAACTTGGTTCAGTTGAAAATCAAATAGATGCTAAAAACTTAAGTGATGCAATGACTGCACAATTCAATCAAATGGTAGATGAAAACGCTAAATCTAAAGGAAGAACAAAATAATAAATAATTTTACGTAAATAATTTTAAGCATCGAAAACTATCGATGCTTTTATTGTAATTTATAGAGTGCTATGCTATACTATAGAAGTAGGAGGAGATAATTTTGGAACAATGGTTAATATGGCTAATCTTAGTTATTTTACTTGCTTTAATTGAAATCACAACTATTAACTTAACAACAATTTGGTTTGTCGTAAGTGGTATAATTGCCTTAATAGTTTCACTATTCATTGACAATTATATAATTCAATTTGGCACCTTTGTTATTGTTGGAGTAATATTACTAATTACAACTAAACCATTTTTAACCAAATTCATAAAACAACACAAAGTTAGAACTAATATTGATAGAATTATTGGTATGACAGGTGTTGTTACTGAAAAAATAAGTAAAAATGAAGATGGAGAAGTCAAAGTTGATGGAAAAAAATGGACCGCATATGCGGATAAGACAATTAAAAAAGGTGATTTAGTTAAAGTTTTAGAAATTAAAGGGGTAAAAATAAAAGTTGAGAAAGTAGGAGAAAAATAATGTCTGTATTAATAGTTATTTTAGTTTTAGTTTTAGTTATAATCATACCAAGTGTTAAAATAGTACCACAGTCAATGTGCTATATTATTGAAAGATTGGGTTCTTATTATGCAACCTGGACTAATGGTCTTCATTTTAAAATACCTTTTATCGATAGATTTGCTAGTGTTGGTGTAATCAGTTTAAAAGAAAAGGTTCAAGATTTTCCACCACAACCAGTTATTACTAAAGATAATGTTACTATGCAAATAGATACGGTTGTATATTATCAAATAACTGATCCAAAATTATATACATATGGTGTTGAAAACCCTGTAAGAGCCATTGAAAATTTAACTGCAACAACTCTTAGAAATATAATTGGCGAGTTAGAGTTAGACCAAACATTAACATCTAGAGATATTATCAATTCAAAAATGCGTTCAATCTTAGATGAAGCCACTAATCCATGGGGAATTAAAATAAACCGCGTTGAAGTGAAAAATATTTTACCACCTCATGATATTCAAGAAGCCATGGAAAAACAAATGCGTGCTGAAAGAGAGCGAAGAGAAAAAATCTTACAAGCAGAAGGTGAGAAAAAATCAAGTGTTTTAATTGCTGAAGGTAATAAAGAAAGTTTAATTCTACAAGCTGAGGCGGCTAAAGAAGCGCAAATAAAAAGAGCCGAAGGTGAAGCAGCAGCAATATTAAAAAGAAGTGAAGCTGAAGCCACTGCTATTAAGAATTTAAAAGAAGCTGGAGCCGATCAATCAGTACTTACACTAAGAAGTTTCGATGCTTTAGCTAATATGGCTAACGGTCAAGCTACAAAAATAATTGTTCCATCTAACTTGCAAGATCTTGCAACTCTCGGAACAACTTTATCCGAAATGTTTAAAGATACAAAAAAAGGCAAATAATTAAACTATTTACTTTTTTTGACATTTTTTATAACCCAAATATTTTAAAATGTATTTAGGTGATAAAATGACTTATAAATATCATATTTATGATGAAATAATAACTATTAATTAGTATATTTAAGCTATATCACCCATATAATTTTATGGGTGATATCATGCTGAAGGATTTGCGCACATACATTCTTGAAAACGAATTTAAGATAAATATTTTAATCGGAAAAATAGATATTGTAAATTATATCGAGATTGACCACTTTGACGATACTAAAGTTATGGTAAGATATGAAAAAGGACTAGTTATAATTAAAGGAGAAAATTTAACTATTTCCAAATTACTTAATGATGAACTGTTGATACTTGGAAAAATAAAATCGCTTGAATTCGAATGATCGAAAAATTAATTAGTAAAGTTTCCTTAAATATCAAAGGAAGAAACATCAATAGATTCATCAAGAAACTAAGAACTAAAAAAATCGAAATATTATCTTTAAAATATAAAAATCCAAATGAAGCTGATATTATCATCTATAAAAAAGATTATGAGACAGTTTTAAAAATAAAAAGTATTTATGAAGTAACGGAATTAGATGTTTTTGGCCTAATTAAAATTAAAAGAAAAATAAAAATATCTAAACATTTAATTATCTTTATCATAATCGCTTTTGCTATATTTTTACTTTCTACTCATGTCGTTTTTGATGTCGAAGTTATTCATTCCAATAAAGATATTAGAAACTTGCTGTTAAATGAACTAAAAATAGAAGGTATCAAAAAATTATCATTTAAAAAATCATATAACGAAATAAGCAAAATCAAGGAAAAAATTTTAAATAAATATCCCGATAAAATAGAATGGTTAGAAATCGAAGAAAACGGCACTAAATATACCGTTAGAGTCGAGGAAAGAACCCTTATTAAAGAAGATGAAAGTAATACTCCAAGAAATATAATTGCCGGCAAAGATGGCGTTTTAAAGAAAGTAATTGCCGAAAAAGGTGATATCGTTAAAGATATGAACGATTATGTCAAAAAAGGCGACATGATTGTTAATGGTGAATTAATATTTAATGAAAAAGTCACCGGTAAAGTAAGAGCCGAAGGTAAAGCCTATGCCGAAGTTTGGTATATCACCAAAACTGAATATCCTTTTGCTACCTATACCGAAACCGAAACCGGTAAAACACAAGATGTTTATGCCATTAAGTTTTTAAATCATACTTTTGAATTTACTTTACATAAATTTAAAACAAAAAAAATAGATGAAGAAGAAATTGTCAGTCACCCTTTAATTCCACTAAAATTAATCAAACAAAAGCAAAAAGAAACTACAGTAACTGATCAAATCTTAACAGTTGAAGAAGCTATTGAAAAAGCTAAAGAAAAAGCCGAAACAGATACCAAAAAGAACCTATCCAAAGACGAATATATTATTAGAAGTAAATATTTGAAAAGTACCGTAAAAGAGAGTATAGTAGAAGTGGAAATGTTTTTTGCAGTATATGAAGACATTACCGACTATGCAGAAATTGGGTGATGTATAATGATTCGGCAAAGCTTACTCGAAATTTTCGGACAGGTTTGGCCAACCATTTTGATTAGTAGTGTAATCGCTATTAGTATGAGATTAGTTTATTTAATCAAAAACAAACAAAAAATAATTTTGTATAAAGAACTCTTAGCCTTAATATTTATAATTTATGTTTTATGTCTATTCTATGTTGTAACCTTCCAAGATGTTGGATGGTCAAGTTCTAACTTTATACCTTTTAAAGAGATGTTTAGGTATGATTTTGGTAGTAGGTTATTTATCAAAAATGTCCTCGGGAATATCATCATGTTTGCCCCTTATGGCTTTTTTGTGTCTTATTACTTGCACTTAAAAAAACCATGGTCTGCTTTTTTACTAATCTTATTAGTATCTGCTTCAATCGAAACAACTCAATTATTAATTGGCAGAGTCTTTGATATTGATGATATTATCTTAAACGTCATCGGTGGAATACTTGGATATCTTATTTATAAGTTTATAGGCTTAATCAATGACCACCTACCGGAAGTGTTGAAAAATCCTATTGTTTATAATATAATTATAGTGTTGTGTACTGTTTTTATGGCCATGTACATGCTTAACTTAATAGAATTAGGAGTGTAGTAATGAATAATTTTGAAATATTCAATGAAACAGATGAAAACATCGACTTAGAAGAAGAAAAGAAAATAATTGAATTTGCCTTAAAACATGAAAACTTAACTAATGTTAATTTTAATGTAATATTTGTAAATAGCGAGAAAATAAGAGAATTAAATAGAGACTATCGAGGAATAGATAGGGAAACAGATGTTATTAGTTTCGCCCTAGAAGATGGTGAGGCTAATATCAACTTTGAATTTGGTAGATTACTAGGCGATATTTATATATGTGTACCAAAAATGAAAGCACAAGCTGAAGAATATGGCCACAGTGTCACTAGAGAAATGGGATTCTTAACCGTTCACGGATTACTTCATTTACTAGGTTATGATCATATGATAAAAGAAGAAGAGAAAGTAATGTTTGCGAAACAGGAGGAGATTTTAGATGCCTACGGTCTCAAGAGATGATTTAAAAAAGAAAGGCCTTCATAGATTGGGCAAAAGTTTTACCTTTGCTTTTGATGGTCTAAAATATGCTTTTAAATATGAACAAAATATCTTAGTTCATACACTCGCAACTATCTTAGTTATAATTGCTGGTATCTTCTTCAAAATTTCTGTCACTGAATGGTTAGTTTTAGCTTTAATAATTGGTTTAGTTATCGCCACCGAACTTATAAACACTAGTATTGAAGCCACCATTGATCTAATTACTAAAGAAGTTCATCCTCTAGCTAAAGTTGCTAAAGATACAGCTGCAGCAGCTGTTTTAGTCTTTGGTTTAACTGCTATTGTTATTGGATGTATTATTTTCTTGCCAAAAATCTTAATACTAATAGGAGGATAAAATATGCGTAGTGGATTTGTAAGCTTTGTGGGAAGGCCCAATGTCGGGAAGTCAACTTTAATAAACCAAATTGTCGGAACTAAAATCGCTATTATCTCAGATAAACCTCAAACAACTAGAAATGTCATTCAAGGAGTCTATAATGATGATGATAGCCAAATTGTTTTTGTCGATACCCCAGGTATCCATAAACCAACTCATAAATTAGGTCAAATTTTAAATAGAGGAGCTTATTATAGTATTGATGATGTCGATGTTGTATGCTTTCTTGTAGATGCCAAAGCAGGCCTTGGTAAAGGTGATAAATATGTTATTGAAAGATTAAAGAATGTTAATAAACCAGTTATCTTAATCATCAATAAAATAGATGGCTTATCTAAAGATGAAATATTCTTAAAAATAAACGAATATAAAGATTTATATGATTTTGTTGAAATAGTACCTATCTCAGCTTTAAAAAATAAAAACGTTGACGAATTAATCAAAGTAATCAAACAGTATTTGCCAGATAATATCAAATACTTTGACGATAGTATGATTACCAATAGAAGTATGCAATTTATGATTGCTGAAACGGTCAGAGAAAAAATATTATGGTTAACTAAAGAAGAAGTTCCACATTCAGTAACCTGTGTAGTTGAAAAAATTGTCAAAGATAAGGATAAAAACATCATCAATGTTGCTATTATCGTCGACAGGGATTCTTTAAAGAAAATCATTATTGGAAAAGGCGGCAGTATGATTAAAAAAATTGGTATTTTAGCTAGAGAAGATCTAGAAAAAATATTAGGTACTAAAGTATATTTAGAATTATATGTTAAAACCATCGAAAAATGGCGTGATAGAGAAAAATATTTAACCGAATTTAATTTTAACGATTTTACTGAATAAAATATCCTCTTTACTACCACAATATTAATAGGTGATAAAAATGAATAAAGAGGATTTATGGAATTTATTTAGATTAACAGGTAAAATTGAATATTATTTAAAATATAAAGAAAAAGAGGGAGAAGATGAACCTAGAAGAAGTAACGGGAATAATCGTTAACGAAACAAACTATGGAGAAACCAGTAAAATATTAAATGTCATAACCAAAGAAAAAGGTTTAATTTCAGTTATGGCTAAAGGGTGTAAAAACTTAAAAAGTCCACTTCGAAGTGTTTCCTCTAAATTAACTTATGGAACCTTTATTATTTATTATAAAGAAAATAAAATATCGACATTAAAAGAAGTCAGTACCTTAGATAATTTTAAAAATCTAAAAAAAGATATCACTTCAATTAGTTATGCTGCTTATATGCTAGAACTAAGTGAAGGTGTAATTAAACAAAACAATGACCCCCGTATCTTTGACTTATTAATCCAAAGTTTAAAAAAAATAGACGAAGGGTTTAACCCTTTAGTTATTATGAATATTCTAGAACTTAAATATTTAGAATTCTTAGGTGTCATGCCTATAATTGATTCCTGCGCTATGTGTGGCAAGAAAACTGGCATAGTCACATTATCTAGTTATCGTGGTGGCTATGTCTGTAAAGATTGTTATACTAACGAAACTATAGTATCAGATAAAACTATCAAGTTAATTAGAATGTTTTACTACGTTGACATCAGTAAAATTACAAAATTAGATATCAGTTCAAAATCAAAAAATGAAATCAATCTATTCTTAGATGACTACTATTCTAGATATACTGGCTTATATCTAAAAAGTAAAAGCTTTATTAAAAATTTACAAAAATTAACTAGTTAGCTATTGACTAAATTAAAATAAAAACATAAAATATTAGTATATATTGAAAGGTGATGACAGGCTTGGAAACCTCGAGCCATATATTAGAAAGTGATTCTTCTAGAATAAATAAGGTGGAACCGCGGGAAACCGTCCTTATATATTACTAGGAGTTTTTTATTTAGGAGGTAATTATGGAAAAAATAACAATGGACAAATTAGTAAGTATATGTAAACAATATGGTTTTATATTTCAAGGAAGCGAAATCTATGGAGGTTTAGCTAATACTTGGGATTATGGACCATTAGGTGTTGAACTTAAAAACAATTTAAAGAAAGCTTGGTGGAAGAAATTTATTCAGGAAAGTAAACATAGCTATGGTGTTGACGCTGCCATTTTAATGAACCCAAGAGTCTGGGAAGCATCTGGACATGTTCAAAACTTTTCAGACCCACTAATCGATTGTAAAGAATGTAAATCAAGACAAAGAGCTGATAAATTAGTTGAAGCAATTGACCCAGAAATCGATGGAGATTCTATGAGTGATGATGAACTATATGATTATATAGTAAAACACAATATCAAATGTCCAAAATGCGGTAAATCAAACTGGACTCAAATTAGACAGTTCAACTTACTTTTCGAAACAAGTAGGGGAGTTATCAAAGACGATGCTTCTAAAGTTTACTTAAGAGGTGAAACAGCTCAAGGAGAGTTTGTTAACTTCTTAAATGTTCAAAAATCGATGAGAACTAAACTACCATTTGGAATCGGTCAAGTTGGTAAAGCCTTTAGAAATGAAATTACACCAGGTAACTTTACTTTTAGAACTGTCGAATTTGAACAGATGGAGCACCAACTTTTCTGTAAAGATGAAGATTCAATGAACTTCTATGAAAATTATAAACAAAAGGCCTGGGATTTTTTAATCAGTTTAGGTATTAAAGAAGATGATATCAGATTTAAAGATCATGAAAAATTAGTTTTCTATTGTAAGGCCGCTTGTGATATTCAGTATAGATTCCCATTCGGGTTTGATGAACTTTGGGGAACTCACCATAGGGGAACTTACGACTTATCTAGACATGAAGAATATTCAGGCAATCAAATGCGTTATCTAGATCCAGACACTAACGAAAAAATCTTACCAACGGTTGTTGAATCAAGTGTTGGAGCTGATCGTTTAGCTTTAGCTATCTTATGTAATGCTTATGAAAATCAAACCTTAGAAGATGGAACTACTAGAGAGGTTATGCATTTTCATCCTTTCCTAGCACCCTATAAAGCTGCGGTTCTACCACTTGTTAAAAAACATCATAAAGACAAAGCCGAAGAGGTATATAATATGCTTTCTAAAGACTTTATGATAACCTATGATGAAACAGGTAATATTGGTAAAAGATATCGTAGAGAGGACATCGCTGGAACACCATTCTGTATAACCATCGATGATGAAACCATTAATAATGGCACCGTAACTGTTCGTGATAGAGATACTATGAAACAAGATGTAATCAAAGTAGAAGAATTAAAAGAATATTTAAATGAAAAAATAAAATTTTAAAAAGGGTTGTAAATATATTGAAAGAGAGTGACAAAATGAAAAAGTATAATGAAGAAACAGTAGTACTAGTCCCAGGAGAGCATGTAATATATTTAAAAAAAGGAACTACAAATCCATGCTATGTTCCAGTTAGTGCCATTCAAAAAAGATTAATTGATAATTCAAATATTATTACTCCACCGATCATGCTTTCTGCTCACATGCATTTGGAAAATTTAAATTATGAATTATATGTCAATACTGAAGATGTCATTGTCGTAAAATCTTGTTTAAGACAAAACGTCCCAGGTGTATCAAAAGAACATTTCAAAAATGTCAAAAAAGAAGAGGTAATAATGGCCCCACATACTCACGAAGTGCGTTTACCATATCGTGAGGGAAAGATTGATGTAGATCCTGATAGTCCAACCTTTGGACAGTTACAAGAAACAATTCATGAATATCAAGATTATGAAGCAATATCACAAGAATCAGCTTATGAATATCCAAATGGCCGCTCATTGTGGTCTGATGGTGATGAGCCATATGCAACTTATAAGTTGTATCAAAACACCAATACAGTTGCTGTTATGGTAAAAGACTTGGATAAAGATATTCCTGGAAAAAGATTAATTAAATCACTTGATTAAACATTTATCAAAACGATAAAGCATAAAATCATTAAAAATGGAGAAAATTTATGAAAAAAATTATCTTATCAAAAAAAGAATTTTTAAAAATTTTACTTACTACTATAAATATTGATAACTTGCAAAAATTAAGTAAAATGCATAAATTATCTTTAGAATATATTCCAATAATAGTTATGAAAAATGCATTGCTAAATTTATTCGAAGATGACTCTACTTCAGGAGCTTTAACAGCTACAATTATTGGAAAAAGAAATTATATCAAAATAAATTCTCAAACTGATTTTCAAAAAAGTGTTAGTACAGTTGACATTTCAAAAACATCTAATTTTACCACAAAAAATAGAAAAAAAGCTGGAAGCCAACAAGCCAGTTTAGAAGCATCTCTCAGAGTTAGTGAACAAAACAATTTAATTGGAAAAGTTATCACAATAACTCCATATATGAGCAAGAAAAAGAAGTTAATTATTGGTGCATCCATGAAAAAAGAACAAGACAAGAAACAAATAATTCCAGCCCATCCAAAAGCAAAAACGGCTAAAGAAGAAGCTAAAATAATAAATCCTATTATAAAAAACCAAAATGATACTAAACAAAGTAAGCAAAACAAAATAGACAGTAATATTTCAAAAAATTCCAAGCCAAAAGAAATTACTAATCAAAAAGTTACAACTAAAATAGGGGATAATACCATAACAAAAACCAATCAAACAAAATTAAAAGCGCCAAAATATAAGCTTCAAAAGCAAGGCACACCTAATTTAGCTGCTTTGTTTAGTATTACTGCGGCATCATTGCTTCTAGCCTTTTCTTTTGGCCATAAGAAATTATTTTCAAGTATGCTAGTCGCTTCATCATTTGCTATTGCCGGTTTTGGAATGTTTTCTAGTAAAAATACTAAAAAAGATAAACAGCTTGTAAAGAAAATTTCCAATTAAAAAGATGTTATGAAATGTTTCATTGCATCTTTTTATTTTTCTAAATATTCTTCCAATGCTTTTGCGATTCCTTTCGCATATCCTTTCGGATTATTTAAAATATTTTGAAGTTCTTTGACATTATCAATATAACCTAGTTCTAATAAATAACCTTCAGCTGTGTTATTAGAATCGTAATACGGATTTTCATCATAATTTTCATTATTTCCATCGACATAAGCATGAGTTGCTACCCCGCCAACTTCTCTGATCATGTAGTAATAAGGAGTTATGCCATCATCTGAAAA
Source organism: Candidatus Coprosoma sp. (assembly GCA_963928595.1). GTDB lineage: Bacteria > Bacillota_I > Bacilli_A > RF39 > UBA660 > Coprosoma. Next base: position 26,501 of record CAWVFK010000015.1, read on the forward strand.
TCTTTGATAAATACCATCTTCCACTTTAAACTCTTTTTTAGTAGAAGTTGACGTTTTACCATATTTACAGACATTTTCTACAAGTAATTTTGCTAAATCTAATTTGCTATCACCGGCTACATAAACTTCTAAACCATGAGTTGATGACATACCTCCGGGTACATTTGTTGAATTGTGGTGTAAGGCAAAATTAAATTTAGATTTAGTCGCATTTGCTGTTGTTCCACTACCCATTTTTCCATATGTAGGCACAGTATCTGTTTTACTATCTCTAGTTAATTTTACTTTATATCCTAAATTTTCAAACTCTTCCTTTAAAGCCTTAGAAACTGTAAAGTTGATATCAGATTCTTTATAGGCCTTACTATTCGCACATTCACCGGAATTATTAGGAACTTCACCGTTCGCACAGACAATCATCCCTGCATCGTTACTGTCATGCCCTGGATCGATAGTAATATCGTAAACGTCATCTGGTAATTTTGTGTTTTTAATATTAAAACTAAGTAATTCATTATTTTCAAATCTATCCCAAGTAATGTCAATTTTTTTATTACTGTTATTTTTAGTTAAAGTATAGTAAGTTAAATCATCATATTCAGTCGCATTTGTTAAAGGAAAATATTTATAAACTGTTTCATCATTTTCCTTAGTTTCAGCTTTTACTAATAAATAATATTTTCCATTTTCTAACTTTTCCAAGTTAATTCCATCGTTGATATAATCGCTAGTTTCAAAAGAATAACTATCGTCTTCCTTATTTAACTTCCAATCAATAACTTTTTCTTTATTTCCATTAGCTAGGACCAACTTTGGATTACTAAACTCATCACTAAGTTCAAACACACCTTCAAAATTCATATGAATTCCATATATATCATAATAAGTTATATTACCACTATTCTTATAATCTATACTATTTAAAAACGCTCTATCTTTCCTTGTGAACACAAAAAATCCTCCCACTATAGCTATAACTATCAGTAGAATAAAAAGCAGTTTAATAATAAATCTATTTCTTTTTGCTTTTTTACTAAGTTTTCTTTTTGCCATAAATCATACTTCCTTTAGAATAATTATATCAGAAATAGAAAGTGGCAAAAGCTAAATATAACATTAAATAAAAAATAATTGGTATTTTATGGCTTACTTTACACAAAATAAGAAAAGTAAAGAAAAAAACATTTTCTTTTTCCTAAATCTATGATAAAATTAAGTATAGCAAAGAAAGTAGTTTTGAAAAAAACTTAAGGAGGATAAATATGGGTTTAATAAAAAAAATCATGGGTGAAGAAGAAGATGTTTTTGCTGCACCATCAAATGACCAATACTATGATTTAAAAACAGAGGAGGCTTTAACTGAAGAAGGCGGCGCTAAAATGATTTTATTAGAGCCAAGAGCTTACTCTGAATCACAACAAATTGCTGATCATTTAAAGAAAAGAAATACTGTAGTCGTTAACTTGAAAAGAGTTACCCCTGAACAGGCTAAAAGAATTGTTGATTTCTTAAGTGGTACAATTTATGCAATTGGTGGGGATTTGCAAAAAATTGGTGGTGGCATATTCCTATGTACACCAAATAATGTCAGTGTTCAAGGTAAAATAACTAATGATACTGAAGGTAAAGGAATTCACGATAACAATAATATAGATATAGAGTGGTAAATAAAAGAATATAGGGCGTACATCGCCGAGGTGAGGTCGAGTTTATGGAAAAATTTACAAGAGTCATGAGAGGTTATGATCCTGATGAAGTTAATAACTTTTTAGATCAAGTTATTAAAAGAGTCGAAAAGATGATAGCTGATATTGATGCTAAAAATAAATTAATAGTTGATAAAAATGATGAAATTAGACGCTTAAAGTCAAAAATTGACGAAACCAGCGCTTTAAAAGAAAAACTCGAACAATACGAAAGAATGGAAAGCACTTTAAATAGAGCTATCCTAATGGCTCAAAAAACCTCTGACCAGTTAAAAGTCGCCGCTCACCGCGAAAGCGAAATAATCTTAGACGATGCCAAGAAAAACGCCAGTCGAATCGTTAATGAAGCTTTAATTAAAGCTGAAAAAATCGAAAATGATGCCGATATGATGAAAAGAAATATTAATGTTTTGAAACGTCGTCTTAAAAATATCGTCGAATCTCAACTTGAAATTATCGACGATATGGATAAACTAGATATATAAATGCAGATGATAGAGACGGTATATTAAATTTAGTTTCAAAGAGAGTTAGTAATTTGGTGAAAACTAACAGCTAATTAATATATAGATCACTCTTGATGTTTCTTTTTGAACCAGAGTAAATAAGAACGGTAACGCGTTATAGTTATTAAGTGTACTTTGAAGTAAAATAAGGTGGTACCGCGGGTAAACTCGTCCTTAATCTAAGGGCGTTTTTTTATTGTCGTAATAATGGTTGTATGTTATAATTAAAAGTAGGTGAATGAAATGTTTAAATATAGAAATATTGATATAAATTATGTTAGATATGGTGATATAAATAATCAGACAGTTGTCTTATTACATGGATGGGGTCAAAACATCGAAATGATGAAACCGGTTGGTGATAGTTTAACTGATAATGATGTTATTATTATCGATCTTCCTGGACATGGAAAAAGTGAAGAACCAAAAGAAGTATGGAGCTTAAATGATTTTGTAGATATGCTTCATGAACTACTTAATAGTTTAAATGTTCAAAATCCTATTTTAATTGGTCATTCATTTGGCGGTAAATTAAGTTTATTATATGCGAGTATGTATCCGGTAAAAAAACTAGTCTTATTTGGTAGTCCATTTAAAGTTAAGAAAAATCCAAATAGTTTAAAAGTAAAAACATTGAAGAAGTTAAAAACTTTACCTGGATTAAATAAATTAGCTGAAACTATGAAAAAACATATGGGATCTACTGATTATAGGAATGCTAGCCCAATGATGCGTGACATATTAGTTAGACATGTTAATACCGATATAACTGAAAACGTTAAGAAAATTAAATGCCCAACTATAATTATATGGGGCTCTAATGACCAGGCTGTTCCACTTGCCGATGCGTACGAATTAGAAAAACTAATTCCTGATGCTGCGGTTATCCAGTATGATGGCTGTACTCATTACGCCTATTTAGAGAGAATAGGCCAGACAAATCGTATCATAAAAAACTTTATAAAGGAGAAATAATATGGCAAAAGAATTTCTAATTTCCGTTATTATTTATTTCATTTATGTTTTCTTAAAAAGCGGTGATTCTATGCACATGCTTCAGCAAAATAAGTACAACCGCAAAAAAACATATTTAAAATGGCTTAGGAGAAACCCAGCTAAAGCCTTTAAAAATTATAGTATATTGTTTATTTTACTAGCCATTTTTATTTTCTTTGATAATCCAACCCTATTAATTGTCTGCTTTAATGCTTTATATTTAATTTTGACGGCTAATCTTATTTTAGAAAGAAGACAAGGACAAAATAAATTACCCCTTAAATACACCGCTAGAGTAAAAAGATTAATTGTCACAAATACAATTGTTTTATTACTTCCAATAATAATTATGTGTTTCTTTGTGAACGAAACTAATTTAGTTTATTGTTATTTAATATTAGGACTTTTTGCTTATTTAAATAACTTATATATATTAATTGCCTTATTAATTAATACGCCGGTTGAAAGCTTTGTTGGATATTATTTTAAAAGAAAAGCTATTAATAAAATTAAAAGCATGAAAACATTAAAAGTAATTGGTATTACTGGAAGTTATGGTAAAACTAGTAGTAAAAATATTTTAAATGATATTTTAAATATTAAATATAATTCAATGCCAACCCCTAAAAATTTCAATACCCCGTTTGGTTTGATGATTACAATTAATAACTACTTAGATAAATTTACCGATGTATTTATTGCTGAAATGGGAGCTTGTCAAGAAGGGGATATTAAAGAACTTTGTGATCTAGTCCATCCCAAGTATGGTATTATTACAAGAATTGGTGTCGCTCATTTGGCCACCTTTGGTTCAAGAGAAAATATTCAAAAGACTAAATTTGAATTAATAGAATCATTACCTAGTGATGGTATCGGAATTTTAAATGGTGATGATGAATGGCAAAGAAGTTATAAGATTAAAAATAACTGTAAAATAAAATGGATCGGTATCGATAGTGAAGATGTCGATGTCCGAGCTAAAAACATCACTTTAAGTCCTAAAGGAACTAAATTTGATTGTTATTTTAAAGGTGATGATAAACCATATCCATTTGAAACTAAGTTATTAGGATATGCCAATGTCTATAATATTTTAGCCGGCATTGCTTTAGGCATAGAATTTGGTATGACGATCGAACAATTACAAGCTGGTGTTTCAAAAGTAAAACCCGTTGAACACCGCCTAGAATTAAAAAGAAATGGAAACATTACTATTATTGATGACGCTTATAATTCAAACCCAACTGGAGCTAAAATGGCTTTAGACGTTTTAAAACTAATGCCTGGAAAACATATTGTTGTAACTCCAGGAATGATTGAACTTGGCAATGAAGAATATATCAAAAATAAAGAATTTGGTATGCAAATAGCTGATTGTGCTGATGAAGTGGTATTGGTCGGCGCTGAAAAAACAAAACCGATTCAAGATGGCTTAAAAGAAAAAGGTTATGATGAAAACAAAATTCATATAATAAATGATGTTTTAAAAGCATTCCCACTAGTACAAACCTTAAAAGAAAATGAGACTTATGTGCTTTTGGAAAATGACTTACCAGATATATTTAATGAAAAATAAAGGAGTGATTTATAATGATTAAAGTTGGAGTTATTTTTGGTGGAGATTCAGTTGAACATGAAGTAAGTATAATCTCAGCCTTACAAGCAATGGAAAATATTGATGAAGAAAAATATGAAATAGTACCTATATATATTAGTAAGGATCGTCACTTTTATACTGGGGCAGCCTTAAGAGATATGGATACATTTAAATACTTTGATAACATGAAAAAGTTTGTCAAAGAGATAACTATATGTCGTAAAGATAAAGATATTGTTCTTCAAAAAGTAAAAGGATTCTTTGGAAGAAACGTTAATACAATTGATGTCGCTTTCCCAATTGTCCATGGTAAAGGAGTTGAAGATGGCTCCTTAGCGGGTTTCTTAGAAACATTAGGTCTTCCGGTTGTTGGACCTTCCGTATTAGGAGCTGCTTTAGGTCAAGATAAAGTAGTCTTAAAGCAAGTATTAGAAGCTAATAATATTAAAACACCTAAATATGTTTGGTTCTATGATTATGAATATAGTATGAATAAAGACGAAATATTAAATAAGGTAGAAACCTTAGGGTATCCAGTAATTGTTAAACCAGCTAATTTAGGTAGTACTATCGGTATTGGTGTAGCTCATAGTAGAAATGAACTAGAGACAAAAATAGACGAAGCTTTAGAATACGAAAAGAAAATAGTTGTTGAAGAAATGATACCAAACCTACTAGAATTAAACTGTGCGGTTTGTGGAAACTATGAATATTCTGAAACAAGTTTAGTCGCTGAAATGAAGATGAAACATGAACTCTTAACCTTTGAAGATAAATATTTAGGTGGCGGCAAAGGTAAGGGCATGAAAGGTTCAGCTAAAACGCCAAATTCAATGTCTACAAGTGAATTTGAAGTTCCTGCAAATATCCCAGAAGAGATGACTAATAAAATATATGAAATATCTAAACAAGTATTCAGAGCTTTAAATTTAAAAGGTGTTTGCCGTATAGATTATTTAGTAAATCGTGAAAATGGCGATATATATGTTAACGAACCAAATACTATTCCTGGTTCTCTTGCATTCTATTTGTATGAACCTAAAGGTAAAAAATATAAGACTTTAACAGATGAATTAATCAAATCTGCTATTAAAGATTACAAAAATGAAATGCGTAAAACATCGAGTTTTACCTCTAACATTTTAAGTGAATATAATGGTGGTAAAGGATTAAAAAAGGGAGTTAAATAATAAATTATAAAATAAGGAGATGTATTTATGGATTATAAAGACACATTATTAATGCCAAAAACCGAATTTAAAATGCGTGGTAATTTGGCTGAAAATGAAGTAAAACAACGCAAGGAATGGGACGAAATGGATTTATATAATCTAATTAAAAACAAAAATAAAAACAATAAACCATTTATCCTGCACGATGGCCCACCATATGCGAATGGTAATATTCATTTAGGTCATTCTTTAAATAAAATCTTAAAAGACTTTATTAACCGTTCTAAAATGATGGAAGGATATTATGTTGAATATATTCCTGGATGGGATACTCATGGTCTTCCTATCGAACAAGCTGTTACTAATAGTGGTGTTGATCGAAAAAGTATGAGTGTGGCTGAATTCAGAGAATATTGTAAAGAATACGCTTTAAAACAAGTAGAAACCCAAATGGACGATTTTAAACGCTTAAACGTTATTGCCGACTGGGATCATCCTTACATTACTTTAAAGCCAGAATATGAAGCTAGACAAATTGAAGTATTTGCTAAAATGGCCCAAAAAGGATTAATCTTTAAAGGATTAAAACCAGTTTATTGGTCACCAAGTAGTGAAACTGCTTTAGCTGAAGCAGAAATCGAATATAAAGATAAAACAGATCCATCAATTTATGTCGCATTTACAGTAACTGAGGGTAATGAATTTGTAAACGAAGGAGATAAATTAGTTATCTGGACAACAACTCCATGGACTTTACCTGGAAATATGGGAGTATGCGCCGGACCAGACTTTGAATATTCTAAAGTAAAAGTTGGTAATGACAACTATATCGTTGCAACTAAACTTTTAGATGATTTAATGAAAGAATTCGGTTTTGATGAATATGAAAAAGTTTCTAGCTTTAAAGGAACTGATTTAGAGGGCGTTATTTATAAACATCCATTTATGGATAGAACGGCTCCAGTTGTTACTGCTGATCACGTTACTTTAGATGCTGGAACAGGACTAGTACATACCGCACCAGCTTATGGTGAAGATGACTTCAACGTTGGTAGAAAATATAACTTAGGTATGGTTAACGGTGTCAATGACCAAGGTATCTTAACCGAAGAATCTGGAATGTTTAAAGGTTTATTTGTCGACGATGCTAACAAAGAAATTCCAAAATGGTTAGAAGAAAACGGTTATTTACTAAAATTAAAATATATTACTCACTCATATCCACATGACTGGCGTACTAAAAAACCTATCATCTTTAGAGCTACTAAACAATGGTTCTGTAGTGTTGATAAGATTAGAGATGACATCTTAAAAGAATTAGATACCAATGTTAAATTCCATACTGATTGGGGTAAAACTAGAATTTATAACATGATTAAAGATAGGGGAGATTGGTGTATTTCAAGACAAAGAGCTTGGGGCGTACCAATTCCAATCTTCTACAATGAAGACGGTTCAGAAATTGTTGATTATGATGTTATGATGCATGTTGCTTCTTTATTTAGAAAGTATGGTTCAAACGTTTGGTTTGAAAGAGACGCGAAAGATTTACTTCCAAAAGGATATACTAATCCTGCAAGTCCAAATGGAAACTTTACTAAGGAAACTGATATCATGGATGTCTGGTTTGATTCAGGAACATCTTGGGCTGGAACATTACTAGAAAGAAAATTGCCATATCCAGCTGATGTTTACCTAGAAGGTTCAGATCAATATCGTGGATGGTTTAACTCATCATTAATTTGTAGTATGGCTTATAGTGGACACAGTCCTTATAAAGAATTAGTGTCAGCTGGATTTGTCTTAGATGGTAAAGGCTTGAAAATGAGTAAAAGTATTGGAAACATTGTTAGACCAATGGACGTCGTTGGTAAACAAGGAGCTGACATCTTAAGACTTTGGGTTGCCAGTGTTGATTATACCGAAGATGTTAGATTTAGTGATGAATTACTTGCTCAAGTTAAAGAATCTTATAGAAAAATTAGAAACACATATAGATTTATGCTAGGAAATTTATTTGACTTTAATCTTGATACTGATAAAGTATCTTATGATAAATTACCACCTGCTGATCAATATATGCTTGTTGAATTAAACGATATCATCACAAAAGTTATTAAAGAATATGATAATTATAATTATGATGAAATTTATAAAATCATCAATAATTATGTCAATTCATTATCTAACTTTTATTTAGACTTTACAAAAGATATTTTATACATTGAAAAAGCTGATAGTGATGAAAGAAGAAGTGTTCAAACTGTTTTATATGAAATTTTAACTTCATTAATTAAATTAATGGCTCCAATTTTACCTTATACAAGTGAAGAAGTATATAAATTACTTCCAGGTAAAAAAGAGAAGAGTGTTCATCTAGAAAACTTCCCAGAAGCTAAAACATATAAAAACGAAGTAGAATTAAGAGAAATCTTTGACTTATTCTTTGGTATTAAAAACGATGTTTATAAAGCCTTAGAAGAAGCTAGAAATGAAAAGATTATTGGTAAATCATTAGAAGCTAAAGTCTTCTTAAAACTTCGTGAAGAAGATAAAGAAACATTAAAACCAATTTTAACAAAACTAAAACAATTATTTATTGTATCTGATGTCATCTTAACTGCCGAAGAACTTCCAAAATATGAATATTGTGGAGTTCAAGTTCAAAAATTCGATGGTGAAAGATGCGAAAGATGTTGGAATTACTTTAATGAAATCGATTTAACTGATCATCTATGTCCAAGATGTCATGAAATCGTAAATGAAGAAAACTAGTTCAAACGAACTAGTTTTTACATATTTTTAACATTGGCCAGTAGTAACTGACGATATCCCACTATCAAGAAACATTCTTGTTGTATCTGCATTTTTGACTGTCCAATTTGGTCCAACATATACATTTTTAAGGTTGTTAGAGCTAAAGTTTTGAATACTAGTCAATCAGCATATGCTCATTATGAAAATGCTATATATTTAATTCCTACTAGTTTTTTATTCAGCTTAAGTAAAATATATAAAAATTTTTCTATCGATTTAATTTTAGGAAGAAAGAAACGTGAAGACTAATTAGTCTTTTTTCTTTTGGCCTGTACATCTTTTTCCATTTTCGCATTTTGATATTTAAAGCACATATATTTTAACTAGAGGTGTGATTTAATGTTTAATTTATTTAAAAAGTTGTTTAAAGATTTCTATCTTTTTACAGCATCTTATTCTAATAATGTTTTCCCAGATCCATTATCTAAAGAAGATGAAGAAAAATATATTAAGTTAGCTAACATGGGAAATACAGAGGCCAGAAATAAACTGATAGAACATAATTTACGTTTAGTAGCCCATATTGTAAAAAAGTATGATCATGGTTCAGAAATGTCTGACGATTTAATAAGTATTGGGACTATCGGCTTAATAAAAGGTGTCGATAGTTATTCTTTCAAACATAAAACTAGACTTACTACTTACTGTGCAAGGTGTATCGAAAATGAGATTTTAATGTTTTTTAGATCTGATAAAAAAAATAGTAAAAACATAAGTATTGACGAACCTATTGGTTTTGATAAAGAAGGAAATGCCATTACATTTTTGGACATATTAAAAACCGATAAACCGGACTTTGCTTTAGACATTCATATAAAAGATAATGTCAAACTACTAAAGAAATATTTCAATGTTTTAACTGATAGAGAAAAAGAGATAATTATTAAAAGATATGGTTTAGATGGTAAAGATGAAATTACCCAAAAAGAAATTGCTAAAGAACTCGGTATTTCTAGAAGTTATGTTTCGAGAATAGAAAAAAGAGCACTTACAAAAATGCTCAGAGAATTTATAAAAAATAAAAATAGCTAGACTATTTTTATTTTAATATCTTTATATATGACTAATTATGTTCATAAGAAATGCAAATCCCATTGAAGCTGTAACAAAACATAAAACCGCACAATCTAAAAATGTTCTTGTTAAACTACCATTTGAAAAAGCAATTCCTTGTTTAGTGGCTTTAGTTAAAGTTTTTCCTTTACTTTGTGTTTGACTAGGATTTTCTTGAACAGGCTCTGGTTCAGGTTCATCATATAATCTATGAAGTTCCTCTTGTAAAGCCTTTAACTCAGCTAAATCAACACTGTCGATTTCTCTTGTTTGATCCATCGGATCAGTAGAACTATCATATTTCGTATTATGTGAAGGCTCATCATAAAATGAACTATTATCAGTTGGAGTAGGAGTAACACCATCACGATATGATAAAGGATTACTTTCAAAGCTTTGTTCATCTAAACTAAATGCTTCAGGTGTATTTTTATCCTCATCATCCCATTCATCAAAAAGTCTTTCAATAGTTTCTAAGTTTTGACTAGTTTTAATTTCTTGATCATCATGTGATAGGTAATCACCATTATATGCTCCATTTGGAACACCTAAAGAATTATAATCGTATGGATATCTATCGTTCATTTTCTAGCCTCCTATCAAAATAAGTATACTACATCTAAAGAATATTTTCAATTGTTTTAAGCTTAATTGACAAATACCTAACTACTTTTTATAATTTAGTACTTGACAATGCCAAGTAGTTAGAATATAATGTCATTGAAGAGGTGATTTATGAATTCACAATTTAAAAAAGGCGTATTGGAACTTATAGTTTTAGTTTCAGTAAATAAACGTGATATGTATGGTTATGAATTAGTCTTAGAAGTATCAAAAGTTGTCGATGTTAATGAAGGAACCATTTATCCATTACTTAAAAGACTAACTAATGAAAATTATTTTGAAACATACTTACAAGAATCAACAGAGGGTCCATCTAGAAAATACTATAAAATCACCGTTTTAGGTCAGAAAAGGCTTAAAGAATTAAAAGAGGTTTGGAGAGAATTTAGTGATTCTGTAAATAATTTTATTAAGGAGAGTGATGAGAATGAATAAAGAGGAGTTTTTGAATGAATTAGAAAGAGAATTATCGATTTTAAATGACAAAGAAAGACAAGATATTATCGGTGAATATAGAGATACCATCGAAGAAAAAGTAAAACATGGTCAAACCGAAGAAGAAGCGGTTAAAGATTTTGGTGATTTAGACGAATTAGTCAGTGGGATACTAGAAGCTTATAAAATAAACCCAAAGTATAATTATAAAGAAGAAGGAAGCTTTAGTAAAATTACCGAAGAAGGAGAGAAACTTATCAAAAGAGGCGCGAATAAATTAGCTGATATGACTAGAGAGTTTGCGAATAACATTAAAGATAACGATACCGAAATGAATCTAAATCTAGCCTTTGAAATAATTATTAAAATCTTCTTTACTTTAATTGTATTAGCACTTATGACCGTTCCATTCAGAATATTTAAAGATTTAGGTTTTTCATTCGCAGATACATTCTTTTCTCCATTAAGTGGTTTAGTAAAAGTCTTTATCTTAATACTTTTTGTCGCCCTTTACTTTGGAATTAGTTTATTGGTTATTATTGCCTTGTTTAAGCAGTATTTCAAGAAGGAAGGTGTAAAAGATGGTAATGAGCTAGCCGCAGACACCGAAGATAAGAAAGAAATAAAAAAAGAAACTAAAGAGAAGACAAATAATGAAAGACCAGTTAAAATAATTCATAAAAATGGACCAACCGTTGGATCAGTCTTGCTACTAATGTTGAAAATATGGATTGTAATCTTTGTTTTATTTCCTTTATTTTGTGTAGATATAGCTGCTGTTCTTGGATTATTTTTATCAATTTTCTATTGGATTAAAGGAATTAACCTTCTTGGGCTAACCTTATTATTATTAGGTATCTCAGCTATGTTTATTTGGTTCACCATCTTAGTATTCAATCTAGTATTTTCAAAAGGTAAAACTACTATTATTCCATTCTTTATCGGTTTAATAGTAACTGTTTTTGGAACATTCTTCTTTGTTGATATGGTTACTAATATTAAATATATTGATGAACCGCCAGTTTCCAATGAATTAGAAACTGTAGAAAAAGAATTTACTACCGATTCTAACGTCTACATAGATTACCAATTAAATGGAAATATTTCTCAAAAAATTGATGATAAACTAGCTGACAATACTTTTAGATTAAAAATTACTTACGACGAAGATGCTGTCGATGTAAATATATATAACGAAGAAAATTATACCTTCCCATCTGATGAATGTGCCTATAGTGTGGATAAACACAAATGTGAACAAACATATAATTATATTTCATTAGATTATACTTATATTGATAATTATAATAGTGAAAAACAAAGATACAATGATTTTATCGACAACTTAAAAGATAATAAAATTTATAATTATTCTAAGTTAAGTGAAGTAAATGTTGAAATTATTGCCAATTCAAAAACTATGTCTTTAATTGAAAGCAATACAACTATTGATGAAAAGCTTTAGCTCTTTTTTTTATTAGCTTTTTTTGATATAATGAAAATGGTAAAGAAGGGGATAAACATGACTGATGAAAATACTTTAAATATGCGATTAAAAATGGAGTTTAAAAACCCAGTTTATGATATTATTGATGAAGCTATTAAATATACAATGCGTAAACATCATTATAAAAAGTATGACTTAGTTAAACTAATAATGATGATATATAATAAAGATTACTCTTTTATTAGTAGTGCGAATGATTACCGCGATCAATTCAAATTATTAAATGATTATTTTGAAAAAGAATTTAGCCATAGTGTCATGACATTTATGATGATAAAGGCTGTATTAGACTTCAAAGGAACCGATAAATATGATACTATAACTGCCAATATTGCTAACATGGAAACGATTTTAAGAACAAAAAAAAACGTCCCAGCCGAAGATTTATGCATATTTTCGTATCCAATTGAAAACGAAAAATATAATGATTTGATGATGAACATTGAAGCTAATAACCACTTTAAATATGCCATGGCTATTATCTATGATAAAATAAAAAATAACGTCGAAAATACTTCAAATTGACAATTTCACAATATCGATATATAATAATGCGTAAATTTTTACACAAAGGGTGATATTATGGAAAAATCTTATTATAATGTATTAGAAACATTATTACTTATCTACGCCACTGACGGCGGCAAATTAAAAATCTATCTTAAGAAAAAGAATGATGAACCTTACAAAGGATACTGGACACTTCCAAGCGCACCTTTAGATAATGAAACAACTTTAGAAGAAAATGCTCATAAAATCTATAGTAATATGACAGGGTTAGATAAAACTACAATGTTTCAAAGTAAAGCTTTCAGTAGTTTAGATCGTGATCCTAATGCTAGAATTATTGGTATATCTTTTATAGCTATAACTGATAAAGCATTAACTGATATGAAACAAAATGCTGATGATAAAGCTTGGTTTGAAGTAGATGAACTTCCAAAAATGGGTTTTGATCACGCTAATATAATCGAAGAAGTTAGTAAAGATGTCAAGAAAAAAATCGTTACTAATTATGACGACATGCTTCTAGCTTTCTTCCCAAGTGATTTTACTGTACCAGAATTACAAAGCTTTTATGAAAATGTTTTAGGAAAATCTATTGACAGACGTAATTTCCACAAAAAATTTGTTAACCAAGATTTAGTCATTGATACTGGTTTTAAAACATCAAGAGGAAGTGGAAGACCAGGTACATTATATAGATTTAATATTGATAAAATGAAAGGTAAAAGAATATGAATGAAAAAGGTTTTGGACTAAAAGAATTTATAATAATGTTTGCGGTTGTATTTGTTGCAATGCTAATTATTATGTCTCTTTTTAGAAATATTTCTTCAAAGACTGAAACTGAACCTCAAGAAAAACAAGCTGAAGAAGAAAGGGAAGATGTTACTTACAAAGATTTAGAACAAGAGTTAAAACTTGCGGCTGAAAGATATCAAAATGATAATTATTCTGGTAGTATTGAAAACCCAGAAGTTTGGACTTTAAGTTATTCAATGCTTAAAGAAAATGGATATTTAGATGAAATTAAAGATATAAAAGACAAAGATACTGAATGTACAGGGTATGTTAAATTTGTTCAAGATGGTGGAGTAATCACTTATACTCCTTATTTAAAATGTGGTTCCAATTATGAAACTAAAGGATATGATGAAAACTAAAAACGTTAGATTAAATGAACTAGTCAAGTAAAAGTAGACAGTTTAAAAAAGTTAGAACCCTAAGTCAATTTTATATTGAATTGGGGTTTTATAATTTAATG
>CAWVFK010000016.1:0-20889 GCA_963928595.1 Candidatus Coprosoma sp.
CATTAAATTATAAAACCCCAATTCAATATAAAATTGACTTAGGGTTCTAACTTTTTTAAACTGTCTACTTTTACTTGACTAGTTCATAAATCTATCTTATGAAAAAATTAATGAAATTATAAATAAGACTATACCATAAAATAATGTTGTAATTAAATAAATATATCCATGTTTATTTTCGTCTTTAACACCAAGTGTTTCAATACCTTTATACATATAAACCATATTTAATGCATATCCAAGTACAAAAATCACTAATCCTAAGAACACATTTACAAACATAAAAATTGCTGTTGCAAGTAAAGTTGCCGAAGTAATTACAGAATTAACTCCATACATTGTAAATACTTTTTTAAAACTCTTATCACCTTTAAACATTACTGAATTTACTAAATATAAAAGTCCTGTATAAATAAAAGTAAAAGCAATAACTGCAATTAAACCAACAAAGAATATTTGTAAATACGGAATTTGTACTGAAGTAGTTGTCAGTGCATATAAAGTAAGTCCACCCATGGAACTCGTTGCCATTTCAGTCATATTTTTAACTAGTGAAAGCATAAATAAAGCTGCTGATAAACTAAAAACCCCAACTAAAATTAAAGCTAAATTAAAATGTTTTTCATCAGTATAGCTTTTGATTGTGTCAACCGGTTTTGCAAACATACCTTTTAATACATCAAGTAAGTTTGTTCCTAAATCACCTGTTTGAACTTGAACGTTTGCTTGACAGTCGCAAACTTCACCTTCTTTTAATTTTTTACCACAGTGTATACAATACTTTGCCATTATCTCTCCTCCTTAAAATCTTGAAAAATAAGTTGCCAAACTTGTCATATCAACAAGTTTAAAGCCATCATTATAATCAAATGTCAAATAAGCTGTATCCTCATCAGACTTTGACACCGTATCATCAGAAAAATACTCTTTAACTGTATATTTATATTCTAAATTAACTGTTACATATAAATATCCTTCATCTGTCACTGATATTCTATCGACATCCAAACCTGTTAAGTTGTATTCCTTAAGCTCATTATTTTGAATTGATCTTGCGAAAGAACCATAAGCATCTTCTAAATCTGATAAATCTGAATCTTTATATTCGAAATCCTTTTTAATATCGCTAAATGATTTATTGCCAATAGCTGAATCATATAACTTTTTAACATCTGTTTTGATAGTATCTTCCAAAGATTTTTCATCTTTATCTGATAATTCAAAAGTATCAAGACTTGAACTATACCCACCAACATCAAGGCTACTATTTGTAGTAAGTCCATTTTTCAAAGTTACTTGGGCATCATATTCTCCTTTAAATAATGCTGGTAATACATAAGTATCATAATCTGAATTTTCATTATCTTTCTTATACTTTTTATCAACTGTTATACCTTCTAATTTCAAAGTTGCATCTTTAAAAGTTCTAACTTCATAATCTTCTTCTACCAAAGAACTACCATCACTAATTTTCCAATTGTCAAAAATAAGTAATTTGTTTTTCTTATCTTTAACTAAGTAAATGGTTTGCGTCAAAGGAGTTTGACGACCTTCTACCGTGTAACTAAATGTCACTTGCGCAGATAATCCATCTGATGATTTCTCCTCACTAACCATCTGATAATTAACTACATCAGCATCTTCTGTTTCCACAACCTTTTTAAATATTTCTTTAGTTGTAAACTCGTTTTCTGGGATATTGATATAATCATAAATTTTATCAGTATCATTGTTTACAAGAGCTTCAAAATATTCAGTTGCAATTTTAGAAGGTTTAAAATTATTGGATAAAATCAAACCTCCGCCACCTAAAACTAAAACCAAGGCAATAACTACTATAAGAATTATTTTAGTTTTCTTATTCATCGGTTTTCTTGGTTTCTTTGGCAAAATAACCTTACTCTCTTCAGTTATCTTGGCACCGCAAAACTCACAAAATTTCGCATCATCCGCATTCTTCTTACCACATTCTGGACAAAACATAAACCCTACTCCTTTCTAAGATAAAACTAACTCTATCTGCTTTAATTATATCCTATAAAATTAAATTTATCAATCATTTTGTACATAATTATCGAAACCATCAGTTTTAATTATCTCACCATCTTGGATCCATAAAGCCTCAGCTGGATACTCACTTATTAATTCTTTTCCATCATCTAAATCCATTAAATAAATTGCATTCACTAACATATTAGCCGTTAAATTATCGTTCGCAATAACTACTACACTATCATACTTATTTTCTTCTTTACTTGTTTTTGGATTAACCATATAACTTTGAAAATCATCCGATTTATTTCTAGTCGCAATAGCTTTATTTTCTAACTCTACAATTTCTAATATTTCATCATTATTAGGATTATTAATACTCACCGTATATTTACCATTATCATAATGTTCTCCAGTAGCTACATCGCCATTTTCGTTAACTATATATTTTGTAATATTATTTTGTTTAAAATAATATAAAACCTCATTTGTCGCATAACTTCCAATTATATTATCAAAATTAAAATTAATATCTTCAGTCAATCTATTATTTTCAACATTAACCTTTTCTATTTCACTTTTAAAATCATATTCCTCATTATTTTCTAAATGCTTAAATAACTCACCACTAGTAATATCAATATATCCATAAGTTTTATAGTAAGCTAATTTACCATATTCTATTAAAGCATTTTCATCTTCATTTACCTCTCCGCTTAATTCATTAACATTCTCATACTTCTTATATATATTATCTATGTCTTCCGTTAACTTTTTATGATCTACTTTATCATAAACCCTAAAAGTAATATCCTCTCCATAATAATTAAACGTTTCCATATAAGGTTCATTCTTATTAAAAAATAAAATCCATATAATCAAAATAATAATTATAAAAAGTATAATAAAATTTCTCTTATCTAATATTTTTTTCAGCATATTATCACCACCTAAAGTATAACAAAAGACCGCACCCTTAAGCAAGAAAAATATGACACAACAGATTTCTAGTACATAAAAACAAGATAATTTCTAGTTATCTTGCTATCTTACTTATTTATTAAATCTTTCTCTAAAACATATTCATAAACCTTTTTTAGTTTATATCCTATTTTCTTAATATCTCGCTCTTTAGCAACCTTATATCCCTCTTCGGTTAAATCAGGTAATTTATCTTTTAAAATAAGCTTAATCTTATATTCAAAATCATCGACATTTTTAGCTTTATAAACATTAATCCCATCTTTAAGCCAATCATCATAAATTGGAATATCACTAATTAAAGTTTTAGTTTTCATAGCTAAAGCTTCTAGTAAAACAATACCTTCAGTCTCTTCCTTAGTTGGAAAAATATACAAATCACATCCCGCATAGGCATCTTTCAACTCTGAACTATTGACATATCCAGGGAAATAAACATTGTCTGTTTTATTTTTAATTGCTTCACTAATTTTAACCGGAATAAGTGCAGGTTTAGTATAACCAAACCATATGAATTTGTATTCTTGCATTCTTTTGGCAAGTTCCAAAAATTCCAAAATTCCTTTTCTCTCAATATAAAGACCAACTGCCATAATTACTTTATCATCTTCACTGAAACCATATTTTTCTCTAAATCTTTTTCGGCTATCTTTATCCGCCTTAAAAAACTCTAAATCAATTCCATTAGAAATAGGAATTATTTCTTTACCCAAATCATATTTTTCCAAAACTCTTTTAGAATATTCTGTTGGAGTAATTAACAAATCAGCTGACCCATAACAAAGTTTAAGCCACTGACGAAATAATGGAGATACTCCATTTGAAAGTTTAAATGAATTACGAAAATCTTCTTCAGTAGAATGAGCATGAAAAATAACTTTTTTACCCATTTGCTTACACTTTTTAGCAAGCATCAAAGACTCCGGAAAAATTGTATTAATATGCGCTATATCAAACTCAGAATTTGGATCAGTAGTATATGGAATATGCATTAAATCCAATGCCTTTTTTTGATGCACAATCGCTCTTCCCACTCCACTTTTTTCAACATCTTTAAACTTTCCTGTATGTAGTAATATCTTCATAATAACCTCCTAGGTATTCACATTTACTAGTATAACATCTTTACCAATCTTGTCAATCTGTGACCATTTAATTTTAAAAACCCCACCACTAAAAAATATAAACCTTCTTCTTTGAACATTCATTTCAATTATCTTTCCCTCATTATCTAAACTAACATCTATAATTGATCCAACCTTTTTACCATCAAACACATTTATAATATCTTTATTTTGTAAATCTGAAAGCATCATACACTCCACCCATTTAATTATATTACATAAAAAAAAGAAAATGACTAAAATCACTTTCTAATTATTTAATAATTCTAGTCATTTCAAAACTTCTAGAAATTTCGTCATCTAAGACCTCGCTTTGCTCAAGTTCAGCTTTACGCATTAATACATTTTTAGCAAGTCTTAATTTAAGCAAAGTATAAATCTGTTCTTCTTTTAAAGTATTGGTAATTCTCGCAAAGGTAATATCTTCTATCTCATTATCATCACCATCCAACACCTTAATCATTCGACCGTTGATTTTAAGTTTTGTTCCATCTTCAAAATGTTTGCCACAATCTGCTATATAAAATTTTTGATTATCAATGATAATCTCCCTTTCATTAGCATTAGAAAGTGGATTAGCTAAAATATTAGCCGTCAATTCATTTTTAAGATCAAATGTAGCCCAACTTCCTGTAAACCCAGCAATAGAAAAAGACTTATCGCTCGTCACATCAACTATCTCATTTACTCTAATACCTTCAGGATGTTTATAATATACTCCCATTCCTCTATTAACAGCCCAAACACCAGTTATAAATCCTTCTTTATTTTTCTTATACATAACCGTACCATCTGAATTCAATAAAACTGGCACATCTAATGCAGGTGTAATCATTGTCATAATAGATTCATGTGATAAAAAACCGTTATTTAAAGAATCAAACAACTTAACCATATCTTTAGAAGTACTAAATATACCAGCATGACCTGGATTTAAACTATATCTTTCCATTACTCTAGCCTTAGGATCATGAACTAAATTAAGTTCTCCATCCTTACCACCAGTTAATACTCCAAAACTTCTATCATAACTAGTCTGTAAAAGGTTCATCTCTTCATTAAAGAAGTTTCTAAAATATTCGTCAGCTTCTGAAAACAAATCCTTCAAAATAATAAATGGAATATCACTATATATAAATGTATGATTTTTTATAATTTTTGTATTTACAAGTCTTCTTTGTAATTCGTCAAATGAAAGTTCTCTATTCTTTTCATCAAGTCTACCATCCGTTCTTAAATCATAATAAAATTTAGCCATTTTCTCTACAGGAATATTTAAATTAGCATACTTACCATTTCTATATTCTGAAACATTTTTATCTAAATCAAACTTACCTTCTTCAGCTAATTTTAAAGCTTCTATTGTTGTAAATAGTTTAGTTGAACTAGCTAAATCAAATCGGGTGTTTTCATCAATATAAGAACCACTCTGTGCAGTTTTACCATCATAAGTATAAATATTAACTCCACTTCTCGCATCTTTAATACCTGTACTTAAACCAGGCACTAACATACTAATTCCTTTAACTGTTTTTAAATAATCGTAAATAATTACATCATATATTTCGCTAGGTGTTTTATTCATACTATTTGCCAGTGCTTCTTTTTCTTGATCAAAAATTTCTACTAAATAATGATATTCTTGTAATTTTCCATTTTGGACAAGTTCGTTAATCAATTTATATTCTTCTTCCGTAATAATTTCTAAATATTCTTGTCTTTCCATAATAGTTCCTTTCTTAAAATATCATCCGTTATTATAATAATTTACTCATTTACTGTCAAATTTACATTTTAAACTTTCTTCTATTAATTTTTCAAATAATCTCAAGTTTTCTGTTTCTAATTCTGGATGAAATTGTACCCCCACACACCACCAATCATTCTTACTCTCGGCCACTTCGATTACATTATCATCACTTATACCTGTAACCTTAAAAATACAGTCATCATTTTCAAAGATTTCTTCTCTAGCCATCGAATTATGAAGTGATGGCATATCTAAAACTTCCGTCTGAAAAACATCAAACAATCTAGAATTTTTATCAATAAACACTTTGTGTTTACACTTCTCAATATCTTTTATATTAAATGGATCTAACTTATTATGACCAACCTCATCATATAAATAATTAGGCTCATCATCATAACTAAAGTCTTTAGAAATAACATCATAATCAGTTTTATCTAAATGTTTTTGTCTAAACCATTCATACCCAGCCATCGCCTGCATCCCTAAACAAACCCCTAAAACTGGTATTTTGTGTAAATAAGCATAATGAAGTGCGCATATATGTGAACTACCTAAGTGTGGACCACCTTGAATAATTAAACCATCTATCATCTTCATTTCTTCTTCATTAAAATTCTCATCGGGAAATAGTAACCCTATAGGTATTCCTCCAGCCTCCATCACTCTTTTAGGAAAATTATCGACAAACCTACTTTGACACTCAAACGGATCGTCTTTATCAAATCGCCTGGGCGCTAAAACACCAATAATTGGTTTTCTCATTAAACATCACCTACTTTAAAATAAACTCATAACTATCAAAAAAATTAAAAAAAGAAATATACATATTACTATATTCAAAAAAAGTAAAAATGCTCTATTACTGTTATGGTTAACTAAAATTACTTTATAATTTTTAGAGTTATTTTTTTTAATTTTCTCTATACTTTTTTTATCTAAATAAAGGATAAAAGAATTCAAAAATCCTGCCAATAATAACCTTATAAAAAGCCAAATAATTAAGGTCATCATAAGCCCAAAAACCATTTGATAATTAAATGCAAAAGCTTCAAAAAATCTATAAACATAATAAAAAGCTGTTAACTCTATAAATGATAATAATACTCCAGTTACTAAATGTCCTTTATATCCAATATACAAACATCCAAGCAAAAATGGTTTCAATAAACCTTTATTATGAATCATCTTATCATAATCTTTTTCATAAAGTTCTAAATCACTTTTCTGATAATCATAAGTAATATTAACACTTTCTCCGTTTTTCATATAACCACATTTAATACAAACACCATCGATCATTTTACTCTTGCACTTTGGGCACTTCATATTCTCACCACTTTAATTGTATCATATACAAAGAAAAAAACATACCAAAGCATGTTTATTTAATCAACTTTTTAATCTTCGCTAAGCCATTCTTTTCTAAACGCGATATTTGTGCCTGACTAATTCCAATTTCCTCAGCTAATTCTGTCTGTGTTCTGCCAATCATATATCTTTGTAAAATAATATACTTTTCTTTTTCTTTAATTTGCTGTAAAGCATTTCTTAAAGCTATCTTTGTCTCCAAATCATAAACACTTTCATCATTAGAAAGTTGATCAGCTAAATAAATAACATCCCCACCATCATTATAAATTGGTTCAAACATACTTACTGTATCCTTAAGTGAATTTAAAGCCTGTACAACCTCCCACTCTGGAATATGAAGCCTTTCCGCAATCTCTAAAGTAGTTGGCTCCTTATTTTCTTTAAATGTAAGTTCATCTTTAACCTTTAAAGCTTTATAAGCTAAATCCTTAATACTTCTAGAAACCCTTAAACTACTATTATCCCTCAAATATCTTTTTATCTCACCCAAAATCATTGGAACCGCATAAGTACTAAAACGCACCTCATGATCTAAATCAAAATTATCGATAGCTTTAATAAGACCAATTACCCCTACTTGAAATAAATCATCTAAATTATCTACTCTGCCCGAAAAACTTTTCAAAACAGATAATACCAATTTCAAATTACCATTTATTAATTTTTCCTTCGCTTCATCATCACCACTTTGATACCTCTTAAAAAGTTCTAATTGTTCTTCTAAACTCAAAACTTTAATATTCGCAGTATTCACGTTCGCAATTTCCACCTTGTGACGTGCCATAAAAAATCTCCTTTCAACTTTATAATGCGTGAAAAGAGATTTTTTTAAACAAACAATTTTAACAAAATTAAAATAATAATAATTGGACCTATAAAAATTAATAAAGAAATAATTCTTTGTTTTAATTTAGTATCAAATATCTTATCTAGTGTTTTATACAAAACAAATAAATATAAAATAAAAGAAATAATTAAAATAATATAACTAAGTACACTCGATATATTAATAAATACACAAGCAAAAATCAAACCAACTACCAAAATAATGTTTAAAGGGGCAAGTAAATTAAATATTTTAAAATAACTTTTTTTCAAAAATAAACATAATAATAAAGTAATGATAAAGAAAAACAATATACTAATAATAAGACCAATCACAAAATAATTAACCTCGGAAGGTCTACTTGTTGTCATTGTTATATAAGAACTTAAAACACCTGTTCCTTCCAAAAAGTCATTAGATGCACTTTCAAAAACATTTGCTTTAAAAAGTGCATAAAACATTCCCAATAGTAAACTAGTAATTCCCGTAATTATTACAGATATATAAAACAAATTCTTACTTATATATTTTTTTATAAATTTCATTCAACATCACCGCTAAACCTCAAATATTTCTTAACATAAGTAATATAAATGATTAAATAAGCTACCGAGGCCATATAACCAGCTAAAACATCACTCGCATAGTGAACTCCCAAATAAATTCTACTCATTCCGATTAAAATGATTAAAATACTAAGTAAAATAGTAAATATAATTTTAGCTCTTTTTTCTAAATTAAAATGCCATATCAAATAAATTATAAAACCATAAAATCCTAAAGCTGCCATCGCATGACCTGAAGGAAAACTATAACCTGTTTCTGTAATAATCATTAAATCATAAGGTCTATCACGCATAAAAATAAGTTTAAGCAAAACATTTAAAATTAAAATATTAAAAGCATTAAAAATGACAAAAATGCCATATCTTTTATTTTTAAAGATTAATAAAAACATCAGTGAAATAAATAGTACCATCACTTCACTCGCAAACATCGTTATGAATTTATAAAATCCGATAAAAAAATCATTCTTACCAAAAGTAATAATACTATAAATAAAACTATCAAATTCACCAGTTTTATTTTCTAATACTAAATAAGCTAAAAAACTAAATATCAATAATGAAATAACTACAAGTGCCCATTTTATTCTTTTCATACCATCACCTAATAACTATCTCATTATAGCACACAAAATAAAAATCGTCATGAAATTTGACGACTTTCTTTGCTTTCCTTTACAGAAGGCGCTTTTTTAATATGATTGCCAATAATTTCTGAAACATCGAATACTGTTACAAATGAAGAATCATCCACTTCATTTAAAATATCTTTTAAAATTGACACTTCAAACCTTGTAATAACTGTATATAAAACCCTTTTATCACCATGTGAAATAATTCCTTCTCCACTTAAAACAGTAACTGTTCTACCTAATCTTTTTAATATTG
This sequence comes from Candidatus Coprosoma sp., assembly GCA_963928595.1. Classification (GTDB taxonomy): domain Bacteria; phylum Bacillota_I; class Bacilli_A; order RF39; family UBA660; genus Coprosoma. The sequence continues at coordinate 9,502 of CAWVFK010000016.1, forward strand.
CACTAGCTATTTCTGAGCCATCATCCGTAATAATAAAGGCTGCTTTCGCACTATTAAGGCCATCTGAAACCATATCGATAACTTTATAAGAAACAAAATAAGTAAGTAATGAATAAAGTGCTCTTTCAGCTCCAAACACGAAAATAGCCGCTCCATAAATTACAATATTAAAACAAAATACCACTTGCCCAACTGACAAACTTTTCTTTCTATTAATTAAAATAGCGACAATTTCGGTACCATCTAAACAGCCACCTTCTTTAATAATAAGTCCGCAGCCAACACCTAATAAAATACCACCATAAACCGTAGCTAAAAGCGTATCATCAATGATTGGTGTATAATTATGAAAAACCTCAAGCAATATACTAAATAAGATCATACCATATCCCGCTTTAAATACAAACTTTTTTCCAAGCTGCTTATAACCTAAAATTAAAAAAGGTAAATTGACAATAAAAATTATAATACCAAGTGAACCACCAAATAAAGTGTTTAAAATAATTGAAATACCATTCATACCACCATCAATCATTGAGTTAGGTATTAAAATAAGTTCTAGAGCTACTGCTGACATTACAGCTCCAATTGTAATTAAAATAAGTGACAAACAAAAACTCCAACTTAATAATCCTTTCGACTGTCTTGCCATATCATCTAACCTCCTACTTCATTATATAGTAAATATATTTATTTTAAAAGATAATTAAAGTAAGAAATTATTTTTTTACATTTTTTCTAAAATAAGTTTTCTATTTTTTACTAACCTTTCATCTCTATTAATCTCTAGTGCCTTATCAATATAATCTAATGATTTTTGATAATTACCTAAATTAAAATAACAAATTGACAAAACATCATATATACTAAAATCTGTACTAAACCATTCCGTAATATAAGTCTTATAACCTTTCTTTATACTTAAAGCTTTCTCAAGTAATGGTATTGCTTTCGCATACTCACCCTCATCATAATAAAGTAATGCAAGTTCAGTATAAGCTTCTTTTAAATGAGGTGCTTCCTTCAAAGCTTTTTGATACCACATTTCAGCTTCTAAAGGTCTATTCAAATGTTTATAACACCTACCAATAAAACGCATTGATGCACATCTTTCATCTTTCCAAATTGCTCTTTTTAAATTCAAATGGCGAATCAAAGTATCAATAGCTTCATTCCATCTTTCATAATACATGTACTCTCTACCTAAATAATGAGTATTTCTATCATCTTCCGGATCTTCTTTAACTGATAATTCTAAAAGTGGTAAATAACTTCCTCTAGATTTACTTCTATCTGGATAATGATTTATTACAATTGACTCATCAAACACGCGTTTTTCTACTCCATCATAACTCAAAACCTCATGGACTGGATGCGTCCATTTATAACCATCTCTAGCATGTATCTTATCAGAATAAAAACTGACTATCGGATTATCATCGTCATCCAAACTCCAATTATAAGTATAACTAGCTCTTGTAGTTCCACCTACCCAAATTTTTTCTAATTTTTCTCGCCATCCAGCTTCAAAAACCTCATCTAAATCCGTACATACACATATATCCGCATCCTCATCAACCATGTCTAAAGATTTGTTTCTAGCTACATCGAATCGCCAAGGTTTAATTTCTTCTTGTTTCACTACTGCTCCTAACTTTTTTAAAGTATCAACGCTTCCATCAGTAGATCCTGTATCTAATACAAAGATTTTATCCGCTTCTTTCATCGAATTATACCATCTTTTCGCAAACTTCTCTTCGTTTTTACATATTGCATAAACACATATTTTCATATTTTATCCCTCCATAATAGAATATGAAAATATCCTAATTATAATTATTTAAAGTACCTTATTTTTAATTTTTATTGAGTAACTTCAATTTTCTTATAACCTTTTTTTCAATTCTCGATATATAAGACTGACTAATTCCAAGTAATTCTGCCACATCTTTTTGTGTCATCTCTTCATTATCATAAAGTCCATATCTTAAAACCATTATTTTCTTGTCTCGTTCACTTAACTTCTCAATTTCTTCATATAAAAGTTTTTTGTTAGTTTCTTCTTCCAAACCTTTAGTTACAATATCACTATCTGTCCCTAAAATATCTTCTAAATGTAGTTCATTACCCTCAGAATCAAAGCTCAGATTATCTTCAAAACTTATCTCTCCTCTTCTTCTTTTATTTTTTCTTAAAAACATTAATATTTCATTATCAATACATCTAGAAGCATAAGTAGCTAACTTAATATTTTTGCTGAGTTTATAAGTATTTACTCCTTTTATAAGTCCTACACTTCCAATACTAACCAAATCCTCTAAATCCACTCCTGTATTTTCATATTTTTTTGCTAAAAAAACAACTAAACGAAGATTGTGTTCGATAAGTTTACTTCTAGCTTTTTTATCGCCATTCATCGACAGTGTCACATACTTAACTTCATCCTCTTTCGAAAGTGGTGCAGGAAGTTTGTCCGCACTACCAATAAAAAATATACTATCCTTCTCAAAAAAACGCTTAATTAAATAAATTATTTTCTTAATCATGTCATATCCCCTTTCATTAATCCATTTAATAAAACATCAGCTCCACCTAACTTAAAATCTTTACTAAACCCTAAATAAACATTCTCAAACACGCCTATTCCAATCACTTCTACTTTTCTCACCTTTATACATTCAAGTAGTCCGCTCCCTCCTATCACAATATATGGAATATATATTTTTTTATTTCTAAAATCATTATCAATATTTGTTAAAATTACTGGTCTATTTTTATAAGTCAAAGTATTCCCACTATCCAAATAACCATTTAAATTTAAAACTTTTCTTCCAATATAAATATTTGTTTTAAAACTAAAAGCTATCTTCTGTTTAAATAATTTCATCTGCTTAATATAAAAATATAAGATAATTGGTGAGATAGTAATCAAAAATAAAGCATTAATACTAAACCCATTATTAAAAAATATAATACCATTATGTTTATAAGAAAAAGTAATATTTAAAAAATATAAAAACCCACCTAATAAAATACTCACAATATAAAAACACCCAATATTAATTAAAAAACTTTTTAAATCATGATATCCAAAACAAACTATACACATAATAAAACTCAAATAAATTTTGATAAAAAATAGTTCTAAAGAACCAATTTTAAAAAACAAAACTAAAATAGTTAAACTACCGACAAAAGCCCCTAAAATAATTCTAAAAACTTTAACATTTCTCTTTAATGCCACAACTACTGTTAATAACAATAAAAAATCTAAATAAAAATTTAAAAACAAAAGACCATCAATATATACCGTCATCACTCTCACCTTTTTAAGTATAAAAAAAATGACCTAAATATAATGTCATTTTTTATTTTTCTAATTTTTTTATTTCTTCTAAAGCAAGTCCAGTCGCTTTAGAAATAATTTCCATGTCAACATTTTCTTTAAGTAAATTTCTTGCAATTTCAATATTTCTTTCTTCAACGCCTTCACTTTTACCTATTTCAATACCTTCTCTTCTTCCAATCTCTTTAAACGTATTATTCGTCTTTCTCATATCTTCTTCAGCTGATAAAAATTCTTTATATCTCGCATTGTTATTTAAACTCTCTACCTTCTTCTTAAACTCTGTCATATATTTATCACCACTCCCCACCTTTTTAAGTTCTTCTTTATCAAAATCAAATATGGCTAAAAACTCATATTCTTTATCTCCACTATACCATAATTCCTTTATTTTATCCATATTGTATTCATAAATATTAAAGTTATCTACAAACTTAATTCCAGTATTAGAATCAATTGGTGGATATTCTCCTAAAACAGGATGCTTATTTGGAAGTCCCCATGTAAAATTTATTTGAATAACATCATTCATATCAAAATAACTCTCACCCACTTTAACTTCTTCACCATATTTACTTCCTGCATACCCAAAACTTTTTCTATGCAAAGCTTCATAATATCCAGAGTTTACTTCTATGTTGATTAGCTTATCATCTGCTTTAACTAATACATCTAATCTTTGTCCTTTCGCATATATATTTTCCTTTATCCTCTCTGGTGAATGAATTTCTATAAGTTTTATTTTTATCTTTAAACATCTTTCTATTAAAGTTTTAAGTAAAAATGTATCATGTTCATCACAAAATATCGATTTAAATACGTTATCATTCTTAGCCGTATAAAATGTTTCATCAATATTTTCTTTAATTTGTATCATCTTTTTCCCTCCTTTTTTGCTCCTACTATAGATTAATATACGGCGTAAAGCCCAAATTTCCTTCTTCAAAACAAAAAAAGTTCAATAATCTGAACTTTTATAAATACCTTTTAATCTCATCAATAATTTTATCTTTAGAAATCTCAGTATCGATTTTACCATCACGAGATTTTAATTCTAGCATACCATCACTAGCTTTCTTACCAACAGTAATTCTATAAGGAATACCAATTAATTCCATATCCTTAAACTTAACTCCTGCCCTTTCATCCCTATCATCAAATAAAACATCAATACCTTTTTTATTAAATTCTTCATAAAGATCATTGGCAATTTCCATTTGAATTTCATCTTTAACATTAATAACCGTAATACCTACAGTAAAAGGTGCGACAGAAACCGGCCATACTAAACCATGTTCATCAGCTTTTTGTTCAGCAATAGCCGCCATACATCTAGCTACCCCAATGCCATAGCATCCCATATATACTGGCTTTAAATTATTTTCTTTATCTAAATAATTTAAATTCAAAGCTTCAGAATACTTTGTTCCAAGCTTAAATGTATTACCAATTTCAATACCTTTTTTAAAATAAATAGTACCAGAGCAATGTGGGCAAGTATCACCTTCACGAATATTTACAATATCACCTTGCATATAAACATCAAAATCACTTAAATTGACATTTATATAATGATAACCATTTTTATTAGCACCACATACAAAATTACTCATATTCGCAACTTCATTATCGATAACTATTTTTACATTTACTCCAATAGGGCCTAAAGAACCAAAAGATGCATCCGTAATCGTTTTAAGCTCTTCTTCTGTTGCCATCTCTACACTATTAGCTTTAAGTAACTTGCGTAATTTAGTATCATTTAAATCTCTATCACCTTTAACTAAAGCAAAGATAATTTCACCATCGACATTATAAACTAAAGTTTTAACGGTTTTCTTAATATCAATATTTAAAAATGATACTATATCTTCAATCGTCTTAGCACCTGGTGTTTCAACCATTTCCATTTCTTTTGCTTCTTCTTTATCAAACTCTTCAGCTTTAACTGGAGCAACTTCAATATTAGAACCAAAATCGCAGCTATCACACATTACTAAAACATCTTCACCAATATCTGTAACAGCTTGGAATTCCTCAGATAAATCGCCACCCATAACACCAGTATCGGCACGTACTATTCTATAATCTATACCCATTCTATCAAATGAATTCTTATAGGCCTCGACCATTTTTTGATAAGAAACTTCTCCAGTTTCACCATCAGTATCAAAACTATAAGCATCTTTCATCGTAAATTCTCTTGTTCTAATTAAACCAAAACGTGGTCTTGCCTCATCTCTAAACTTATCTTGAATCTGATAAATATTAAATGGCATGTCTCTATAAGATTTTATTTTCTCTGAAGCTGCCATAACAAATAATTCTTCATGAGTAGGCCCTAAACAAAACTCCCGATCATTTCTATCATTTAATTTAAACATATCAGGCCCAAAAGAATCATATCGGTGTGACTTATGAAAAATCTCACTAGGAATTAGTGCTGGCATTAAAACTTCATTAGCTCCTGCTTTATCCATCTCATCCCTAATAATATTTTCAATCTTTCTTTTAACCCTAAGTCCCATTGGCATAAACATATAAACTCCACTAGCTTCTTTTTTAATCATGCCACTACGCACTAACAAATTACCACTCTTAGAATCTTCATCTTTAATGTCATCTCTAATTGTGTAGAAAAAACTGTTACTTAATTTCATAAAACTCTCCTCCTTATAAAACAAAAAAAGAATGATACATAGGAGTGCGTATAGCACGGTACCATCCTTTTATTTAACTTAATTTAAGATAACGGTTTTACCCGGAAATGTTTACATTTCTCTCTGAAAGTAGGAATTAAATACTATCATAACTTGCTTTCACCACCCAAGCTCGCTTTATATGAGGAAATATTTAATATTCTTTCGTCATCAATTTATAAATCAATATTAACACATTTATATTATCCTTGTCAAAGTATTATATGCATAAAATTAAAATTTATCTAATAACTTTATATCTTTTTCTTTTTTTATTAATATTCATAATATCCTTTTTAAAATATTTAAAGGTTGCAATAATAATAATCGCTACTGGAAGGGAAATTACAATTCCAAGCACTCCAAATAATATTCCCCCCGCAAACACTGAAATAATAACGACAAGTGGATGAACTTGATTACTATTACCATATACAAATGGATTAATTATATATCCATCAACCGCTGAAAAGACAATAAAGACAATACATGTTTTAATAAATAAAGCTGGACTGATCACAAATGCCGTAACTGCCGCCACAATATTTGTAATAATTCCACCAAAATAAGGAATTAAATTACCTAAAGCCGCTAAAGTTCCAAGCATTAAAGCATTTGGATGCCCAATCAAAGTATAAGTGATCGTATATTCAAAAAACGAAATAACTACAATCTTCATAAAACCAACTATATACTTTCTCATCTCATCATCGATAGTTGCCACATAATTATAAATTTTTTTAGACTTATGTGATAAATATTCCTTAATAAAATTCCTAATCTTATCCATGTCAGCTAAGAAATAGACAAAAGCTGCTAAGATAATAAATATTTTAGAAATATAATCTATCGATACTCCAATAAAACTTAAAGCCCCATTAGAAATATAAGTACCGAGTTTTTCTAAAGTGTCATTAAAACTTGTCGATAAAGTGTTTTGAATATCTCTAAAATTAATATTGTAATCGGACGACAATTCTCTTAGGAAAGAAATAATTCCGTTGAATAAGCTTGTAAGTTGTGACATGATAGTTGGAGTAATTAATACTAAAATCAAACCAATAATTCCAACTGCTCCCCCAACCACTAAAAGCATAGCTAAAGCTTTAGGAACATTTCTATCAGTAAGTTTTTTAACAATTGGATAAAAAGCATATGCAATTGCAAAAGCTATTAAAAATGGTAGTAAAATTTTAAATATCACACTTACAGCTCCAAGCCAAAAATCTCTAGCTTGATAAACTAAATATACCGCTAAAACAAATAATACAACATTGACTAATTTAAAATCTATTCTATTTTTTATCATCCGCGCACCCCTTTTCCAAAAGAATTGTTATAGGCCCATCATTTGTAATATTAACCTTCATCTCCGCACCAAACTCACCAGTTTCCACTTTGACATATTTACTTAATCTCTCATTAAATATTTTATATAATTTTACAGCATTTATACTATCTAATGCTTTAACATAACTTGGTCTATTTCCTTTTTTCGTATCCGCATAAAGAGTAAATTGTGAAACACTCAAAATAGAACCACCAACATCTAAAATAGATTTATTCATAACACCATTTTCATCATCAAAAATTCGTAAATGTAAAACCTTATTAATTAAATAATCTATCTCTTTTTCACTATCACCATAAGTAAACCCTACTAATAAAACTAAACCACGATCAATCTTACCGATTGTCTTTTCATCCACCGATACACTAGATTTTAAACTTCTTTGAACTAATATTCTCATTTGATTAACCTTTCGACATCTGTAACTTCAGGAATCATTTTAATATCATTCATAAGCTTTAAAAGTTGTTCTTTATTATTAACAAGCACTGTCATTTCAATCGCATCGTCTTCCTTAGAACGGTGGCTATTAAATCTTCTAACTGGAATATCATTATTAGCCGCTTTCGAAATAATATTGATAAGTGAATTATTATCACTATTAGATCTAACTAAAATATTTGTTGGAAGTTTACTACTGTCAGTATTCCATTTAACCTCGATTAATCTTTCATCTAAATTAGACACATTTGGACAAACCATTCTATGAACCGTAATACCATATCCCTTAGTAATATAACCGACAATTCTATCACCTGGCACTGGATTACAACAAGAAGCTAAATTAACCTTAATATCATCGATACCAGCCACACCAATTAAACTGTTGCTAGAACTTTGTTTTTGACTTCCTTTAGCCGCTTTCTCAAGAATTTTCTCTTCTTTAGAAACTTCTTTCTTTAAGAAGTTATCCATAACCGTATTAATGGAAATTTTACCACTACCTAAATTACCATAAAGTTCATTAGCCGAATTAAACTTTAAATCACTAAGCAATTTCTTAAATTTTTCATCATCAAAAAACTCATCATTACTAATTTTTTGCTTACGTAACTCCTTGCTTAAAATTTCTTCACCCTTTTTCAAATTTTCTTCTTTATTAACTCGGTTAAAAAAGGCTTTTATTTTATTTTTAGCATGTGTTGTCTGAACAAAGTTAAGCCATTCTCTACTTGGCCCAGCTGAATTATTATTTGTAATAATCTTAACAATATCATCACTTTTAAGCTTATAATCAAGTGGCACCATATTAGAATTAACGATAGCACCAGTTGTCTTATCTCCGACATTTGTATGTACTTTATATGCGAAATCAACTGGTGTCGAACCATTAGGAAGTTCAATCACATCTCCAAGCGGTGTGAATACATAAATCGTATTATGGAAAACTTCTTCTTTTACTGTATTTACAAAATCTTCCGGATTTTCTTGTTCCTTCTTTAAATCCATGATAGCTCTAAAGAACTGTAATTTTTGTTCCATCTCATTTTGCATAACCGCTTTAACTGAACCTTTTTCCTTGTAAGACCAATGAGAAGCAATACCATATTCCGCAACCCTATCCATCTCATAAGTTCTAATTTGAATTTCATATAATTGACCATCGATTCCAAAAACTGTCGTATGTAAAGATTGATACATATTTGTCTTCGGCATCGCAATATAATCTTTAAATCGCTTTGGTTTTGGTCTAAACTTAGAATGAATAATTCCCAAAGCTTGATAACAATCTTGCTCTGTATCCACTAATATTCTAAGTGCTAATAAATCATAAATTTCACTAAATCTTTTACCCTTTTCTAGTTTTTTATAAATACTATAAATACTTTTAGAACGTCCAAAAATTTCATGTTTAATATCATGTTTATTCAAAAGATCCGAAACACTTTCAATCATTTTAGCCACACTGTTATCACGTTCTGCTTTCGTTGCATTTAATTTCTCAACAATATCATAATATTCACTAGGCTTTAAATAACGTAAACAAAGCTCTTCCAAATCCTGCTTAATACTATTAATACCAAGCCTATCTGCAATCGGGGTCAAAATATCCAAAGTTTCTCTAGCTGTTTCCTTTTGTTTCTTCTCACTATGAACAAATAACGTCTGCATGTTATTAAGTCTATCAGCTAATTTTATAATAATAACCCTGACATCTTCTGAAAGACCAACTAATATCTTTCTTTGATTATTAATTAAAGCTTCTGTTGTACCAGATAAGTTAAGTTTATTAATCTTTGTAACTCCATCGACTAAAATGGCAATGTTGTGTCCAAAATTTTCTTCTATCTCACTAACCGAAACACCACAGTCTTCCACTACATCATGAAGTAAAGCTGCTGATAAAGTTTCATAATCCGCACTAATTCTCGTTAAAATATATGCGACATTAAGTGGATGAATAATATACTCCTCACCCGTTAAACGCTTTTGACCAAAATGTTTTTCATAAGCATATTTATAAGCTTTATCAATAACAGATAATTCATTTTCATCGGTAATATAAGTTTTAATTTTATCCATTAATTTTTTGATAGTCAAATCTTTTTGATGTTTACTCATCCTATCACCTTCTTAAATATCTAAATAAATTTTTCGATTTTTCTCATTTATTTTTTCTTTAAAATAATCATCAATAAGTGCATTATCACTATTTAAAATATCACTTACCATATCACTAAGCATTAAATCATGGCTATTTTTCCATTTCTTTTCTTTCAAATAATTCCATATATCTTCCGGTTTTAAATACCCATAACCATTAGCTGTAAGCTCACTCATCTTCGCATTTAAAGCTGGTCTTAAACGGTTATATAACTCCTCTAAAGAATTAAATTCTATATCCATGCCTCATCATCCCCTTTATATATAACCATTATATATTAATTTTACTTAATTTTAAAGACTCTTACCAAAAATTAACATTTAAATTATTGTATTTTTTATATAAAAATGTTATTATAGTTAAACATTAAAGGAGCTGATAAAATGTTTCAAATTAAAATAAATAATGATGAAAAAGAAAAAGATTATCTTGTTTTTGGAGAAAAAGAGTTCAATATTATCTTTCGTCCAACAACGCATTGTATTTCCTGTCCAAATTACTATGAACTAAATGTAATTCCGGGTGAAACACCAGTAATTCAGTGTACCAATATTGAACCAATAATCATAGAAGATAATCCAATTACAAATAACGGTTTTAATACAATAAATATATCTTTTGGAAAAGCTATAACCCCTGAAGAATATGAAATACTTTATGAATTATATTTAGAACAAATGAAGGATAATCCAAACCCAGACTACTTAAAAGAACAAGAAATAAAAGAAGATATTGAACGTGCTAAAAAATTAGTCAAAAAAACTAAAAGAGCGTAAACCAACGCTCTTATTTTAATGTTTCAATTTCTGAAATTGAAAGTTCAGTTAATTTCGAAATTAACTTTAAATTCATATTGTTTTCTAACATGTTTTTAGCTATTTCAATTTTGTTTTCTTGAATTCCTATTTCTATTCCTTCATTCTTCGCATCTTCAATAAGTGTTTTCTTAAGCTTTTCTTCCTCCTCTTTAGCAGACATAAATTCTGTAAACTTTTGATTCTGATTTAATCTCTTAACTTCTTTTTCAAATAGTTCCATATATTTATCACACTCACATATCTTATCTAACTCTTCACCTTCTAGATCTAAGGCAGCCACAAAGTTATATTCACTAATGCCATTATACCATTCATCCTTGATTTTATCTATATTAAATTCTAGTATGATTAAATTATCAATATATTTCTTATTTGATTTTTCACCTTTTAACGTATATATCTCTAATGATGGATAATCTTTATTTAAACCTTTGGTTAAATTAATTTGAATAAACATCTTCATTTTATTATATGTTTCACTTACTTTTACTTCTTCTGAATATTTACTAAAAATATAAGATGCATTTCTATTATGTAAAGCTGGATAATAACCATTGTTAAGTTCGATA
>CAWVFK010000017.1:0-19824 GCA_963928595.1 Candidatus Coprosoma sp.
TCGCCATATCTACATGAGTAAATAAATAGCCATTCCTTACAAACTTTTCGTTTGTACTTCTATTTCCGCCACCACCTTATAAAAAAGCAAAAAGAAAAAAGGTTTATACTAATTATTTACTTAAATAAAAAGTATAAGCCTTACATTAAATATTTGGTATCTAACTTTTTGCCATACAATAGGTTGTGGCTCTCATATTAGGTTTTACTTGTCAATACTTTGGACCAAATTATTTTATAAAAAAACAAACCTTATTCTCCCTAGTACTAGCCATTTACCATATAAAATTACTTCTTGTTTTGAAAAGGTTTATTATCTAAATTATTGAGTGCAAACTCTATACATTCGTTAATAACTCTATTAATTGATAAATTGCTTTCTTTCGCAACTTCTTCTATCTTCTTTAAAGTTGCATATTTAATTCTTATAGTCTTTAAAATTGACTGTTCGTCTTCGCTATTTGGTAGTTTAAATTCTTTCATCATTACATCACCTCACTACTAAAATTATAAATTTTTGTAATACAATTAGTAAGTTACACAATATGTAGCACAAAAAGTAATTTTTGTGATATAATGGACTTAATATATAGCCTATTCTAAATATGAAAGGAAGTAGCAAATATGAGAAGAAGATTAACAAGAAGAGAAAAAAGAAATAGAAGAAAGAAAGCAATAATACTATCTACGTTATGTTTATTGTTTGTAATGACAGCAGGCTATGCTGCTTTTCAAACAAACTTAAACATAACGGCTAAAGGAAATATAAAAGAACTAGATAGTGTTATTCAAAGTTGGGAACAGTATAGTAATGAAGATTTCCACACAGATTATTATAGAGAAAATATTGTATCAGCGACTTTTGTAAATACTAATCAAGTCGCTACTAACGCCACCGAAAGTTGGGACGTATCAGAAGATGAGAAAGGTGGCGTTATGGCTTGGGTTGTCCCTAATAATGAAGATAATACTAAATATAATTTATATATAGGAGCAAAAGGTGGTGTTATGGCAAATGAAGATAGTAGCTGGCTATTTTATAATTTTAAAGGAATAAAAACTATTGATTTTAATGATAATTTTGATACTAGTAATGTAACTAATATGTCTTTTATGTTTAACTTGTGTATTAACCTTAATAATGTAGATGTCTCGGGTTTCGATACATCTGATGTTACTAATATGAATTGGATGTTTGGTGATACAAATTTACAAATATTAGATGTCAGTAGTTTTCATACTGAACATTTACTATATATGTATGGAACTTTCTCCAACATTGATTCGTTAACTGAACTTGATATTAGCAATTTTGATACGAGTAATGTAACTACTATGGAAAATTCGTTCGCGAATTTTAATGGAACATCTAAACTCATAACATTAAAATTAGGTAATATGGAAACGGCAAAAGTTACAAATATGAACAATATGTTTCATGGACTTAATAATTTAAAAGAATTAAATGTCGGTAGTTTTGATACGATTAATGTAACAAGTATGATATCAATGTTTTATGATTGTTCAAATTTAGTTGAATTAAATTTATGCTCTTTCAATACAAAACAGGTTAATAATATGGTTAATATGTTTGCTAATACTTCTAGTTTAAAAAATATATACGTTGGTTCAAATTGGTCTACTTCTCAAGCTGATACTACGCACATGTTTTATAATAGTGGAGTATCTTCAGTAACTACTGGGCAGTGCTAAAATAATAAATAAATTATTATACTAACAAGCTTTATTTAAATGATGAATAAGGTTTGTTTTTTTATAAAATAATTGGCTCCAAAGTATTGACAATTAAAACCTAATATGAAAAAAATCGAGTACAAACGAAAAGTTTGTAAGGAATGGCTATTTATTTACTCTTGTAAATATAGCGAAAGCTATATTAATACTTAGTGGTATAATGCCTATTTAATAAGATAGCCAAAACATTTTAAAGAAAGGAAAGATGTTTTATGAAAATATACACCGTAACAGAAGTAGCGGATAGACCAACTATCAAACTAACAGGAAAATGGCTTGAAGAAGTCGGCTTTAAAGTCGGAGATAAAATCGAAGCCGTTATTGAAAATGGAATGCTTATTCTAATTAAAATTACACCTGAAGAAATCAATGAACTAAAAGAAATCTGTAAACAATTATAAAAGATAATATAAAGTAGTTAAAACTAACTGACTACCCAACTATTGCGGGTGGATTTTGGCGGGCGAGTTTTCAAAAGCCACCAACGCTAATGCTAAGAGTGTCTTGGGCTTTAACCAAATATATTAATCTTTAAAGGAAAGGAACGTGATACAATGAATTTTTATAATCACCGTAAACTTGGCTTTATATATGTTGGAATTGATTGTCATAAAGCCACCCATACGGCCGTGATTATTAGTCCGTTTAATGATAAATTAGATACACTAACTTTTAAAAACACCAAAGAAGATTTTAACAAATTATTAGATATGGTATCAAAATATACAAGTAAAGATGTAAGTGCTGTTTTTGGCTTGGAAGATACAAAACATTTAGGTCATAGTTTATGCGACTTTTTACTTAATAATAATCAAATAGTAAAACACGTCAATTCTAACTATACTTATAACGAAAGAAAAAAACATCCTATCATTGATAAAACTGACGAGTTAGATGCCGAATGTATTGCCAAAGTAACTTTAGACGAATTAGATAACCTACCAGATGAAAAAGACGACGAGATATACTGGACATTAAAACAGTTAATTAAAATGAAAAGAACAATAAGTAATAACAATACAAAATTAAAAAATAAACTTCATGCCCAATTATTACATCATTACCCAAACTATAAAGATTTCTTTTCAAAGATAGACAATGTATCAGCTTTAGATTTTTGGGAAACATATCCTAGTCCTAACATGATAAAAGATTTATCAGCTGAAGAATTAAAAGAAGGTTTAAATACTAAAGGTAAATTTCCACTTACTAAGGCTAATACAATACTACATTTAATCAAAGATTATGACTACAAACAAACAATATATCAAGATAACAGGAATATGTTAATCAAAACTATTGTTAGAAGTATTAAAACAAATAATCAACAATTAGAAGATTTTGAAAAAGAGATAATTGATCTTTATGATAAATTAGATATAAAACTACATACTTTTATCGGTTTAACTAAAATAACAAGTGCGGAAATAGTATCAGAAATAGGAAGTATCAAAAGGTTTTCCAATTCTTCCAAACTAGCCAAATATTGTGGAGTTGCCCCAGTCAATTTTTCAAGTGGTAATCACGACAAAACAGTACGCAACGAATATGGAAACCGACATCTTAACGGTTACATCTATTATCTAGCTTGCCGAAGTATATGTACTGGTAAAGGAAGTAATACACCACATAATCCTATCTTTTTAGATTACTATTACAAAAAGATAGAAGAAGGAAAAACAAAAAGACAAGCTCTCACTTGTGTAATGCGAAGAATAATGAACATAATCTTTAATATATTATCAAAGGGTGTCCCTTATGAACACCCTAAAGATTTAAATGAAAAGTGTCTTGAAAATATCAAACAAAAAAATGAAAAAGAAACGGACAAAGTATGATACAATATTAATAGAAAGGTTTTAATTTTTGTTAGATAATACAATTTTATTTAGCAAGAGTAAATGTCGGAGTTGATCTCTATGTGTTCATATAAAGTAGCAGCTTATATAAGGCTATCAAAAGATGATAATTATACTGAATCTGATAGTATTAATAACCAAAAGAATATAATTAAAAAGTATATAGATATGAAAGATGACCTGGACCTAGTAGATTATTATATTGATAATGGTTATACTGGAACTAATTTTGATAGACCAGCCTTTGTGAAAATGTGCCTTGATATAGTTAATAATAAAATAAATTGTGTAATTGTTAAAGATTTATCAAGATTCGGAAGAAATATGGGATGGATGAAAATATATTTAGGAGAAACATTTCCTGAATATAATATTAGATTCATATCTATTAATGACAATTTAGATAGTCAAACAAATCCCAATTATACTGATGAGCTAGATTTTTCATTATATGCTTTAATTTATGAGCAGTATTCTATTGATATTTCTAAAAAAGTTAAGACCGTAAAACATTTGCAACAAAGTAGAGGAGATTTTATTGGGGTATCTGCTCCGTATGGATATTTAAAAGATCCAAATGATTGTCATAAATTTATTGTAGATGAATATGCAGCTAATATAGTAAAAAGAATATTTGAAATGGCCTTACATTGTAAAAGTAAAAACGAAATAGTTGATATATTAAATTCAGAAAATATACTTACTCCTTCAAAATATAAAAGTGAAGTTACAAGAGTAACAAGTAGCAAAACGATTAAAGCAGATAAGTGGAATAATAAAATTATAAGTGAAATACTAAAAAATCCTACTTATATTGGAACGCTAATTCAAGGAAAGAATTGTAAAGCAAATAGAAAACTACCAAAGATGGTTAAAACTGATTCAAAGAACTGGAAAATCTGCAAAAATCATCATGAGCCAATAATAGATAAGAAAACTTTTGAAACAGTACAAAACATATTAAATTATTCTCCTATAGTACAAGAAGATGATGAGCTTTTAATATCGAAATTGAAATGCGGTAAATGTTATGGTGGATTTTATAGAAGAAAGGCAAAAGGAATATTTTATTATTGGTGTAAATCATCTTTTCGTAAAACAGGGTGTACTTTGAAATCAATTAGAAAAGATATTTTAGAAAATATGGTTTTATGTGATATAAATAGTAAGTATAATAAACATTATAGAAAACTAACCAAAGAAATTGTTAATAATTATGTTGAAGTAGTAGAGTTGTATAACTCAAATAAAATAAAAATTATTTATAAAAAGTAATTATATGATATAATTATGCCGATAAATATCTTGAAAAGGAAGTGATAACAATGGCAAATGAAGAAAAAAGTTTCCAAAAAGGAAGTATTAACTGGTATCCAGGTCATATGGCTAAAACCAAAAGATTAATCAAAGAAAATTTGAAATATATTGATATCATCTATGAGGTTGTCGATAGTCGTATGCCTAAGTCATCAAAGATCATTGATATTGATGAATATACTGGCGATAAACCGAGATTAATGATTATGACTAAAGCTGATTTATGCGATAAAGAAGAAACTGGTAAATGGATAAAGTATTATGAAAGTAAAGGATATACAGTTGTCCTTATTAACCTAGAAAATAATAGTAATCTAAAGCCGATTATAAATGCTACTGATGAAATATTAAAAGAAAAATGGAAAAAAAGAGAAAAACAAGGTCTACTAAATCGTAAAGCGCGAGTTTTAGTTGTTGGTGTTCCAAACGTTGGGAAATCAACTTTAATAAATCGTTTAGCCGGTAAAAAAGTTGCTAGTATCGGTAATAAGCCAGGTGTTACAAAAAACTTAAATTGGATAAGAGTAAATGACAAAATAGAACTTCTAGATTCACCAGGTATATTATGGCCAAAATTAGATCAAAATGAAGCCTTAAATTTAGCTGCCCTAACGGCCATTAAAGAAGAAAACTTACCTTTATTTGATGTCGCATGTCATATCTTAATTACCTTAGAAAAATATTATCCTAATATATTAAAAGAAAGATATAATTTAGATAATTTAGATGAAGATATTGTTTTAAGTATTGAAGAAATTGGTAAAAAAAGAGGTTGCTTAATTAGAGGTGGCGATATTGATTATGATAAAGTTGTATCTTTAATTATTGGTGATGTCAAAAATGGTTACATCAAAGGAGTCACATTTGATAGGATAGAGGATAATGGATAAAGAAGAAATTTTAAATAAGTTAAAAGAGTATAACTTAGATAGTCATAATTTTATTATAATTGGCTCTGCCGCTTTAGTTTTAAATGGAATCAAAGAAAATTGCCATGATATTGATATTGCCATTAATGGTGAGTATAATAGTTTTCTTTTAAATAATTTTAAATGTGATTTTGAAAGAGAAGTAGACAGTCATAAAGTTTATATGATCGATAATATTATTAATTTTAGTACGCATTATTATAATGAATTTAATGGTGAAATGCTAGAAGGATATCTAGTTCAAACACCTATTGAAGTTTTAGAACTAAAAAGAAATTTGAATAGAGAAAAAGATCAAAAAGATATCAAACTTATTTTAAAATATTTAAATAACCTAAATATGAATTCTCTAGCACTCGCATATTTGGGAGATGCCACTTACGAACTTTATATTCGTAAGTATTTAACTAAAAAAGGAAATTATAAAGTTAAGGACTTGCAAACAATGGCTGTAGATTATGTTTCTGCTAAAGCCCAAAGTAAATTTCTAGATAAAATGACCGAAGCTAACTTTTTAACTGAAGACGAATTAGATATCGTTAAAAGAGCCAGAAATCATAAAGTTTTGTCACATCCTAAAAATACGAGTATAATTGTATATAAAAAAGCAACTGGTTTAGAAGCTTTACTTGGCTTTTTAGAATTAAATAATAATAAACAAAGAATAAATGAAATTATGAAATATATAGTAGGTGATTAGATGCGCGTATATGGAAAAAATGTTGCTAAAGAAATTTTACAAAAACCAAACACAATAAAAAAAGCATATATTTATGAAAATTTCAATGATAATGAAATATTAGAACAATTAAAAAAGTTGGGTATTCCTTGTAAATTTTTAGATAAAAAGGCTTTAGATGATATTGAAGAAGGGAATCATCAAGGAATCATTTTGGAAATTGATGATTATAAATATAATTTTTTAGATGAATTATTAGATAGGGATATTATCATCATATTAGATCATTTAGAAGATCCTCATAACTTTGGTGCTATCATCAGGACTTGTGAAGCTGCTGGTATTAATAGTATAATCATACCAAAAGATAGATCAGTTAAAGTCAATGCGACTGTTATGAAAACTAGTGCTGGTACTTTAGAAAATGTCGATATCTGTATGGTTAGTAATATTGTGAATGCTATAAAAACATTAAAAGATAATGGCTTTTGGATTATCGGAACTGATATGGAAGGCACTGATTTTAGAAAAATCGATTATAAAGGTAAAATAGCTATTGTTATTGGTAATGAAGGTAAAGGTTTAAGTCGTTTAACCGAAGAAAACTGTGATTTCGTAGCTAAAATTCCCATGTATGGAACTGTTAATAGTTTAAATGCTTCAGTTGCGGCTGCTTTAGTTATTTATGAGGCGGTGATGAATCATTGAATTATGATGAAATAAATGATTATGAAGTCTTATCTATGGTTGCTGATAATGAAGATGCCACCGAATTATTATTCAAAAAATATAAACCTTTAATTGTTGGATTGGCTAAAAAAATCTATAATAATACCCAAAATACTGGTTTTGATTTAAATGATTTAATTCAAGAGGGAATGATTGGCTTTAGTACCGCTATTAACACATTCGATGAAAACAAAGATACAACTTTTTTCACCTATGCAAAAACCTGTATTGAAAGAAGATTAATTAGTCTAATTAAATCAGCGAGTCGCCTAAAACATCAAATTTTAAATGAATCATATTCTGTTGAAGAATTAGCCCAAGATAATAAAAGCTTAGAAAACTTATTAGAAGATAGTTCTAGTAATCCTGAGAATAAAATAATTGATGATGAAAACACCAATGAACTTATCAGAAACATTCAAAAACAATTAACTCCGTTAGAAAGTGCTGTCTTTGAACTAAAAATAAGTGGTTTTACTTATAAAGAAATAGCTAATATATTAGATAAAGATAGTAAATCTATCGATAATGCCATTAGTCGCATAAAAACTAAAGTCCAAAAATATTTAGATAAATAAAAAGCGAATTTTTAAAATTATTCGCTTTTTTCTATATATTTTAGTATTTCTTCACTGTCATCTAGATGAACTTTGGTATGACCTAAAATCTGATAATCTTCATGGCCTTTACCAAGTAATAATACAATATCATCTTTTTTAATCATATCTAAAGCTTTTTTAATAGCTTCGCGTCTATCCAAACAAACTTCATAATTATCATTTTTAACACCAGCTAAAATATCTTTCATAATATTTTCTGGATCTTCAGTTCTAGGATTATCATTAGTAAAGATTACATAATCACTATAATTAGAAGCAATTTCACCCATAATAGGTCGTTTCATTGGATCGCGGTCACCACCACAACCGACAACTGTAATAACTCTTGCTTTGGAAAGCTCTTTATAAGCTGTAACAACTTTTAAAACAGCATCAGGTGTATGGGCATAATCGACAACCGCAAAACCTTCTTTTACTTTATAAGTTTCACATCTACCTTTAGGTGCTTTTAAATCTTTGGTTTTCTTTATAAGTTCGAGAATATCAAAACCAAGTTCATGTAAAACACTAAACATTGTAAAATAATTGTAGACATTAAATTTACTAGTTAAATTAGTCGTTACACTATATTCTTTACCTTCATATTTAAATTTAATATCCGTATGATCTGGATGAATATCGTCACTGATAATATCATAATCCGCATTTCCATAACCATATGTTTTGGTATTTTTAAATTTTTCTATAAATTTTTGACTTGCCTCGTCATCCTTATTGACA
Source organism: Candidatus Coprosoma sp. (assembly GCA_963928595.1). Taxonomy (GTDB): domain Bacteria; phylum Bacillota_I; class Bacilli_A; order RF39; family UBA660; genus Coprosoma. Next base: position 8,608 of record CAWVFK010000017.1, read on the forward strand.
AGTAAAACGCCATCTTTCTTTATGTAATCAGTAAGTAAAAGCTTTGCTTTTAAATAATTTTCCATTGTTTTGTGATAATCCAAATGGTCCTCAGTTAAATTAGTAAAAGCTCCAGCTACAAATTCCAAACCTTCAATTCGTTTTTGATCTAAAGCAAAATTACTAACTTCCATTGCCACATATTCACATCCACGTTCTTTGGCTTCCTCTAGTAATTTATATGTTGTCAAAATTTCCGGAGAAGTATTTGGTAATTCTTTAAAATAGTCTCCGCACATAAAACCGAGTGTACCTATATAAGCGGTTTTTCTACCTAAATCTGAAAGCATTTGATAAGTTAAATAAGCTGATGTTGTCTTACCATTTGTCCCAGTAATTCCAATTATTTTTAAATCTTTAAATTCATCTTTATATTCTTTGACAAGTAAGTTTTGATAATATTCAGCAGAATTTTCTACCACAGTTACTGGAACACTGCACTTAACATTCTTTTCTGCGATAATAGCTGTCGCACCATTTTTAATCGCATCTTCTATATAATCATGGCCATCAACGGTATAGCCTTTAATAGCTACAAAAGTTTGACCAGGTTTAATTAACCTTGAATTTGTTTCATATTTAAACATTTAATCACTCCCTAATTTATTTTATCGTTTTTATAAAAATCTGTGATAAATCACCACTATTTAATGATATCATCATTTATTCATTTATACAAACCTTCATAATTTATTAAAAAAACGTAAATTACCCAAAAAATCCTCAGTTGCATTTTCTTTAAAAAAATAATATAATTATATTGTAAAGGAGGTTGACACAATGTCAAAAGTTTATTTTACAAAAGAAATAACACCAGAATCTTTAGTTAAGATTTATGAAAAGTTAGGTGTTAAATTAGAAGGAAATGTTGCTGTAAAATTACACTCTGGTGAAAAAGGTAATCAAAACTATTTAAGACCAGAATTTGTAAAACCATTAGTAGACCATGTAAATGGTACAGTAGTAGAATGTAACACAGCTTATGAAGGAGCTAGAAATTCTACCGAAAAACATAAAGAGTTAATTAAAGAACATGAATGGGATAAATATTTCAAATTTGATTTATTAGATGAAGAGGGACCAGACATGGTTTTAGACGTTCCAAATGGAAAAATCTTAAAGAAAAACTATGTTGGTAAAGATTTAGTAAACTATGATTCAATGTTAGTTCTATCTCACTTTAAAGGTCATGCGATGGGTGGATACGGAGGAGCTTTAAAACAACTTTCAATTGGTTGTGCATCTTCTGCCGGTAAAACATTAATTCATACAGCAGGTGCTACTAACGATCAAACAAAACTTTGGGATAACCTTCCAGAGCAAGATAGATTCCTAGAAGCTATGGCCGATGCTGCTGAAAGTGTTGCAAATCATTTCAAAAATAATATTGTTTATATCAATGTCATGAAAAATTTATCAGTAGATTGTGATTGCGATGGCAATGCTTCTGCACCTTGCATGGAGGATATTGGAGTTTTAGCTAGTACTGATCCAATTGCCGTTGACCAAGCTTGCTTAGATTTAGTTTATAATTCTACTGATTCAGGAAAAGATAAATTAATCGAAAGAATTGAATCAAGACACGGTGTTCATACTATCGAAGCAGCAAGCGAACTAGGCTTTGGTGAAAGAGAGTACGAATTAATCGAATTTTAAAAGCGAGAAATCGCTTTTTTTGGTATAATAATATAGGTGATTAATTATGAAATTAGTTTCATGGAATGTCGCAGGCATTCGTGCTTGTTTGAAAAAAGGTTTAGTTGATTTCTTTAATGATGTAAATGCCGATATATTTTGTATTCAAGAATCTAAAGCTATGGAAGATCAATTTGATTTTAGACCAGAGGGTTATGATATGTATTTATTTCCAGCTGTTCGTAAAGGATATTCAGGAACTTTAATTTATTCTAAAGTAAAACCTTTGAATGTAACATACGGAAACATCGAAGAAGAATACGATGAAGAGGGTAGAACTATCACTTTAGAATTTGAAGATTTTTACTTAGTAAATGTCTATGTTCCAAATGTCAAAAGAGATTTATCCAGAATGGATTCAAGAATGCACTTTGAAGATGTCTTTAGAAAATATTTAAATAAATTAGATGAAAAGAAACCTGTAATAATATGTGGTGATTTCAATGTTGCCCACGAAGAAATCGACATTTGTAATGCGAAAGCAAATATTGGAAATGCTGGTTTCACTTATGAAGAAAGAAATAAATTCACTGAACTTTTAAATAGTGGATTCACTGACATTTTTAGACACTTTAACCCTGATTTAACCGGTGCTTATACTTGGTGGAGCTATATGCCGGGAGTTCGTGATAGAAACATTGGATGGCGTATTGACTATTTCTTAGTTTCAAATAGATTTATAAATAATGTAAAAGATGTGAAAATTTACCGTGATATCTTAGGTAGTGACCACTGTCCAATCGGAATAGAAATTTAAAAACAAGTATGATATAATTAAAAAGAATAATATTTAAGTGAGGTGTTTTAAATGCAAGATAAATTCCATTTAACTAAAGAGCAAAATCTTTTTCTTGCAAAAAATACTTTAGCTTTAAATATTTATAATAGTGCAAGGTTAGAAGGCATCAACACCACGTATCCAGATACCCAAACAATTTTAGAGGGTGTAAACGTTCCAACTTTAAAACTAGATGAAATTAACTGTATTTTAAATTTACGCGATGCTTGGAATTATACTCTTACAAATATAGATGCTGAAGTTAACTTAGATTTTATATGTAAAGTAAATTCCTTTGTATCTAGGAATGAATCATTAGAGTGGGGAGTACTTAGAAATGGTAAAGTTGGTATAAATGGTGTGGATTATATACCAGAAATTCCAAATGAAAAAGATATTATTAATAATATAGAAAACATTTTAAAAGAAAAAAGCACTACACTTAAAAGTATAAACCTTATGCTTTATTTAATGAGAAGCCAAGTATTTTGGGATGGAAATAAAAGAACAAGTATGATTGTCGCTAATAAAATTCTTATTCAAAATGGCTGTGGTATTATAACAGTAAAAGAAGAATGCATTGGTGAGTTTAATACATTACTAACAGAATACTATAATACTGGAAATAAAGATAAAATCACTAAATTTTTATATGATAAATGTATATACGGATTAGAATTAAAATAAGCTATAAATCAAAAAATAGCTTTTTTATTTGTAAAAAAGCCCAAACTTAGTTATAATAATTATAGATAATGGAGGGATATTATGGCATATATAAAATTTGATAAAGTTGGAAAAATTTATAAAGGGGATACTCCAGTTAAAGCCGTTGATGATTGCTCATTTGAAATCGAAGAAGGGGAATTTGTTGTTGTACTAGGTCCTAGTGGTGCTGGAAAAACAACCATTTTAAATATGTTGGGTGGTATGGATAACCCAACATCAGGAAATATTTTAGTTGATGGTAAAAACATTGCTAAATTTAAAGCCAAAGATTTATTACTATATAGAAGATATGATATTGGATTTGTCTTTCAATTTTATAATCTAATTCAAAACCTAACTACCTTAGAAAACGTTGAACTAGCTTGTCAATTATCTAAAAAAGCTTTTAAGCCAAAAGAAATATTAAAGCAAGTTGGTCTAGGACATAGATTAAATAACTTCCCATCACAATTATCAGGTGGTGAGCAACAGCGTGTCGCTATCGCTAGAGCTATAGCTAAAAACCCTAAAATCTTATTATGTGATGAACCAACCGGAGCCTTAGATAGTGATACAGGAAGTAAAATTTTAGAACTTTTAAAAACAGTTTGTGATAAATACCATATCACAACTATTGTAATCACTCATAACTCGTTGGTTGCCGAAGTAGCTCATAAAGTAATAACTGTTAAAAATGGTACTGTCACCAATGTAAAAATAAATGAAAATCCAAAAGATCCAAAAGAGATTGTGTGGTGATAATATGCTATTAAAAAATACCATTAGAAAATTAAAACATTCATTTGGAAGATACTTTTCCTTATTAATAATCGTTTTAATTGGTATTGGTTTTTATGCTGGAATCCAAAGCTCAGTTCCAAGCATCAAAAGAATCCAAAACGATTACTACGAAAACACCAATTTAATGGATTTAACAGTAAGAGGTACTCTAGGACTTACTGATGAAGACGTAAATGCTTTAAAAAAACTAGATACTGTTTCTGATGCCATTCCATCTTATTCAGCTTATGTCTTAAATGGTGAAGAAGCCATCAAAGTTCATGCCATAACCGAAAACATAAATCAATATGAATTAATTAGTGGAAGAAAACCTAAAAACGATAATGAATGTTTAGCTGATAGTGCATTTTATAAAGTTGGTGACACCATCAAAATAACCTCAGATGAAAGCACCATTAAAACCAAAGAATTTAAAGTTGTTGGAACAATCATTTCACCATTATATACCGGTACTAACTATGGATATACCAATATCGGAAACGGAAAACTTCACTCATATATTTATGTTCCTAAAACTGTATTCAATTTAGATACCTATACCGAAATATATATAACCGGTAAAAAAACAGAAGATGACATCCCATATTCTAAAGCTTATGATGATTTCTTAGATGAATTAACAAACGAAGTAGAAAGCATTCAAAGTGAAAGAGAAGAAGCTAGATTAACCGAAGTAAAAGATGCTTTAATTAAATCAGCCATGCTAACAGGAAATACAAATGCAGAAATGACAGACTTAGATTCAAGCTGGTATATCACCGGCAGAAATGCGGAAGTAACCGGCTATAACACATTAGAAAATCAGTACTTCCAAGTAACAACCATCGCTACTATAATCCCATTAATATTTGTTTCAATTGTTTTCCTTATGACCTCAAACACTATGACTAGAATGATTACCGAAGAGCGAACTGAAATGGGTACATTTTCATCATTAGGAATATCTAACACCAGAATCACCTTAAACTATTTAGGATACGTTTTATCAGGAACAATCATTGGAGCAATTATCGGCTATTTAATAGGAACTATATTTATCCCACCGCTTGTCTATAATATCTTTCAGTTCCACATCCCAGATTTAGAATATTATTTTGATATAAATTTATTTACCGGCTGTTTACTTGTCGCTATTACTCTTATGACTATTGTTACTGTTTGGAATTGCCGTAAATCTTTAAAAGAAAAACCAGCTAACTTATTAAGACCAGAAAGTCCTAAAAGTGGTAAAACTATATTTTTAGAAAAAATAAAATTCTTCTGGTCTAAACTATCATTTTCTTCAAAAATCACCACGAGAAATATCTTCCGTTATAAAAAAAGAGTTTTTATGACTCTAATTGGTTCAGCTGGCTGTACTTTCTTAATCTTCATCGGCTTTGCCCTTAAAGATAGTATCAACGGAGTTGGTGATAAACAATATGGAGAACTATTCACATATGATAATATGATAGTTTTAAATAATAATGTCAAAACATCTCAAGACCTAACAGATATTAATGATAAAATTAAAAATCCATTATTATTTAATCAGTATTCATATGACTTAAAATATGGTGATGACGAATCATTATCAGTATATGTCGTTATCCCTGAAAATAATGGAGAAACTTTTGAAGACTATTTTAATTTACTAGATAATAAAACAGGTAATCATTTAACTTTAAATAATGATGGTGTTATCATTACCCCTAAAATAGCCGATAAACTAAATCTCGAAGTAGGGGATAATATAACTATTCAAAATGAAGATACCGAAGAAAGAAAAGTAAAAATAATTGGCATCGCCGAAAACTATATAAGTAATTATATATATATTTCTAAAGACTTATATAATAAAATATTTGATGAAGATATAACTTATAATATGGTCGCATCCCAAAATAAAAAAGGCACTAAAGCTAAAGATATTTTAAATACAGGTAGTGTTATGACTGTCAATTTTTCGGATGATTTAAAAGAAAGCGCCAATAATGAAATCAAAGGTTTAAACAACATTGTCATATTAATTGTCGTTGTATCATCTCTATTAGCTTTAACCGTTTTATATAATTTAACTTCTATCAATATTAGTGAAAGACAAAGAGAAATAGCCACTTTAAAAGTCTTAGGATTTAACGGTAGAGAATCTAATGAATATATCTATAGAGAAACATTAGTTGTCGTTATTATTGGTATTATTATCGGTCTAATAATATCAGTACCACTTCACAGAGTAATTATTGGATTCATCGAATGCGATGACATCATGTTCTTAAAAACGGTCAAAGCTTTAAGCTTTGTCTATGCGAGTGTTTTAACCTTAGTTTTCGCGCTTATCATGCAAGTGGTAACTTACTTTAAATTAAGAAAAGTTGATATGATCGAATCATTAAAATCAGTTGAATAAAAAAGTTTACGAAAAATCATCGTAAACTTTTTAAAGTGCAATTAAAGTAATTTCCGTTGGATAAATCATTCCGCCATGATACCTTAAATAAAATCTGTAACTTTCATCCATTTCTTTAATCATCCTAGGAATTTGCCAAACATCATCATTACTGTGATAAATAGAAAATAAAAGTTTAGGGTGCTCATTCATAATATGACCTTTAGCCCCCATCAAAGCCATTCGCTCAGAGCCCTCAATATCACTTTTAATAATTGTAATCTCTTCTTTTATATCATCATCTAACGTAACCATCTGAATAGGAATATCACCATTATCACTAACCTGTGTAGAAGATAACTCGCCATTTTCTTTTAAATACATTGTTCCGTTTTCTGCACTAGCGCCTTTTAATCTTAAATCTATATCTTCATATGGTTTTAGATTAGTCTTTAAATATTCAAAATTCTCTTTACTTATTTCATAGCAGTATATCTTATTATAACTATCAGCTCCATAATTTTTTATAAAAGATAAAGTACTATCACCAATATAAGCTCCCAAATCGACAAACACTTCCGTCTCACACTTTGGGATTAAATCCAAATCAAAATAATCATCATATAGATTTTGCATCACCGAAGCTAAATCCGTAAAATTCCAGTTATACCAATTATCTAAAGTTCCCAGCAACACCTTCTTAGATTGATAATCACATAAATTATCGTAAAGCCATATAAAATCATCGATATGGTTTTTAAGTGTCTTCGCTTTTAATTCAAAAAATTCAAAATCCTTATTCTTAAAATCTAACTTACCCCAATACAAAAACTTATTGAAAAAATCTTCACAAGACTTTCTTGTCTTTTCATTTACAAGTAAAAAACGCTCTTTAATGTGATAAAAGATCTCTAATTCTTCCTTATCCTTTATATCATCTGTAAGCTCTTTAAACTTCTTATCAATTATATTCATCAAATCACCATTTAATTATATTCCAAAAAATATAAAAATTTTCACAAAATTTTCATATCTACTAGTAAACACATAGTTATATATGATAAAATCCTTTTGGAGGTATTTATGATAAAAGCAAATGATTTAAAAAAACAGTTTATTAAACAAAAAAACAAACGAGAAAAAGAAATATTTTATGCCGATAATGGAATCTCCTTTGAAGCAAATGATGGTGAAATTATTGGTATATTGGGACCAAATGGAGCCGGTAAAACAACCTTACTTAGAATGATTGCTGGTATATTAGAACCAACCGAAGGAACCATTGAATTTGATGACCTAAACTATAAAAATAATGAAATCGAAATTAAGGAGAATATTGCCTATCTTTCAGGTAATACCAAATTATATGATACATTATCAACCTATGAATTACTTAAAATGTGCGCTCAAATTTATGGTATAGATAATCAACAAGCCGAAAAGAGAATTAAAGAAATAACTGACATATTAAATATGCAAAACTTTTTAAATAGTAAAATCGGTAATCTTTCAACTGGCCAAACTCAAAGAGTTAATATTGCAAGATGCCTAGTTCACGATCCAAAATATTATATTCTAGATGAAGCCACAACTGGTCTAGATATTATCTCTAGTCAAATAATATTAGACTTCATAAAAAAGGAAAAAGCTAGGGGTAAAACTATCCTTTATTCAACCCATTACATGGAAGAAGCTGAAAATATCTGTGATAGAGTAATCATGATCAATAAAGGTGTTGTCATAAACTCTGGTACACCTTCAAAAATAAAAGAAGATACCAATACAACAAACTTAAGAGATGCCTTTTTTGCTATGATTGGAGGTGTAACTAATGAAGAGTAATCTATGGAATATACTAAAAAAAGAACTTAGAGAACTATTTAGAGATAAAAAATCACTATCCATGATGCTTATCATTCCAATATTTATACCATTAATTATGCTTGGTATGTCAGCACTATTTGAATCACAAACCGAAAAAGATATTAATGAATATAACACTATTGGTTTTGCTTATAATTTATCGGAAGCAGAAAAAAATATTGCCAAAGAAATGGACATCAAAGTAGTTGAGGGTAAAGAAGATGAACTAAAAGAAAAATACGAAAATGGTGAAATCAATCTTTATGTAACCAAAGATGAAAATAAATATACTTTAAATATCGATTCATCAGATAACACAGCATATGCCCAAAATTTAACCGAACAATATTTTAATGCCTATAAAAGTTACTTGCAGCAAAACTATCTAACCCAAAACGGTGTTGATGCAGACAGTGTCTTAGATATCATAACCGTAGAAGAAAAAGCTTTAGAACAAGATAATTACTTTGCCGACTTCATCAAAAATTATGCCTTTTTATTCGTTATCATGGCTATAACAGTATCTGCAACTTATCCAGCAACCGACACAACAGCCGGCGAAAAAGAAAGAGGAACATTAGAAACATTATTAACCTTCCCAATAAAAAGTAAAGACATTATTCTAGGAAAGTTTTTGGGAGTAACCTTATCATCAATCATAACTGGTGTAATAAGTTTTATTCTAGCTATCATTTCCTTAGTCATTGCCGAGAATATGTTCTCAATATATGATGGCTTAGATATTATGTTTACACCGCTTAGTATTGTTATGGCCTTCATTATCATCATCGTATATTCATTCTTTATTAGTGGATTATGTATTTCAATCGCTAGTACGTGTAAAACATTTAAAGAAGCTCAAAGCGCCTTAACTCCACTAACATTTATATCATTATTCCCAGGTATGATTGCTTTTATGATAAGCATTACGACAACCCCATTATTATCAGTAGTACCATTTTTAAATTACTCATTAATCTTTACTGATATAAATGCCGGTAACGTAAACTGGCTAAACATTGCCTTAATGATTATATCAACCTTTATTTATATAGCAATAGTACTAGGATACATCATCAAGCAATATAAATCAGAAAAAGTATTATTTTCAAAATAAGTAGGTTCAAATGAATCTACTTTTTTTATTTTTTAAAAGGAATCTAAAACTTTTTGTCGTATATTAATATATGAAAGATGGCAAAAAAATTAATGTAATGCTCAAAAAAGGAAGGAGAGTAATATTATGTGTAAAGTAGGAGATATCATTGTGGTAAACAAATATATCGCTGAAAACAGAAAAGAAATTGGCCGGCATTCATTTGTTGTGATAGATGATAATCCTGATAGTATTTGTGGATTAGATTATACTATGGTTACAACTGTTATTTCAAGTTTTAAAAGTGAAAAGCAAAGAAAGAAAAAACTATCATATATGGAAAATGTAGAAGTTGTGGAATTTAAGAAAAATGGTAAAACAAGAAAATTTGCCAAACCATCTTACATTAAAGCTGATAAATTATTTTATTTTGATAAAAACAAATTGGACTACTATGTCTTTGGAAGAATTTCAGAAGATTTATTAGCTGAATTAATAAAAATAATTGTTTTTCTTTCAAAGGAAGATAAACTTGTAATTGTTAATGATAATTTGCAAACAAATTAGATTAAATTGACAATAAAATATTAACTATGTTATACTACTTTTAAATTTTTTTTCATTGAATTTATTAACCTTTTTTAGTATAATTTTATTAAGATAGGAGTGATGGTAAATGGAAAAAAGCAATAAGTTTCCAAAGGATTTTTTTAAACAATCAAGGCCAACCATTTCTACTAAAGAAGCCCTTAAAGATGTTATTCCAATGAAATGGAAATTTAGTGATGGGAAAGATAAAAAGAAGGTTATTTTAACTTCTTCAAAAGAAAAAGGTATTATAAGATAGCTAATCTAACTATCTTTTTTTGCTCAAATGTAAAAGTAAATGCAATTTTTATTATTTTTGGGGTTGCGTTTAGTTTTGCATCTTACTAGATATTAATTTTTTCAAAAAACGGCTGGGGTGCTATTGACAAATATTCAAAATATAGTATAATTTATATTGTCTACTAATTGCGGATGTAGTTCAATGGTAGAACCCCAGCCTTCCAAGCTGATTATGGGAGTTCGATTCTCCTCATCCGCTCCATTGAAATTTAAACTCATACATTTAAGTGTGGGTTTTTTATATATAAGGAAAGTGCATTTTTGAACAGTAAACAAATGTTTGCTAAAACTATTTACAAATATAAATATTTATGATATAGTGAAGGGCAATGATAGAAGGTGATAACATGCAAATATTAAAAGGCTATGTATTTAGAATGTATCCAAACAAAGCTCAGGAAGAACTAATTAATAAAACTATTGGGTGCTGTAGATTTATATATAATTATTTTTTAGATGATAAAATTAAAGAATATAAAGAAACTGGAAAAAGTAAAAGTACATATGAACAAATAAAACTAATCCCATCACTTTCTATAGAAAAGCCATGGCTAAAAGAAGTAGATAGCTGTGCTTTAAGAAATAGTCTGTTTAATTTAGAAGATGCCTATAAAAGACTTTATAACGGAAGTGGTTATCCTAAATTTAAAGTCAAAGGTGTACATGAAAGTTATAAAACTAATAATATAAAAAATAGTTATAAAGGAAATAATTATAACTCAATCAAATTAGATTTAAAAAATAAAACTTTAACACTTCCAAAATTAAAAGAAGTAAAAATTAGAGGATATAGGAATAAAAATACTATACCTGGTGAGGTAAAAAGTGCAGTAGTTAAGAAAGAGGCCGGTAAATACTATGTAAGTATCTTAATCGAAGAAGAATTAATACGACCATCTTTTGTTCCAACAAGTATAATAGGAATAGATCTAGGGATAAAAGATTTAATAGTAACATCATTTAATGAGAAAATAGAAAATA
>CAWVFK010000018.1:0-7490 GCA_963928595.1 Candidatus Coprosoma sp.
AGATGCATTTCTATTATGTAAAGCTGGATAATAACCATTGTTAAGTTCGATATTTAAAACTTCATTTTTGGTTTCTGCCAAAACATCGACATATTTTTAACTTTTGCATATGTAATTACTATTTTTTTTAAAGCATATATTCTAATATGAAAAAAAATATCTTCTTAAAATCTGTTATTTTACTTTTAATCGGTGGCTTTATCACTAAAATTATTAGTATGTTTATCAAAATAGTTTTAGCCAGATTAATCGGCACCGAAGGTATGGGAATATATATGCTTATATCCCCTACTTTTGTCATGTTAATGGCCCTTGCTCAATTAGGTTTTCCCGTTGCTATCAGTAAACTAGTCGCTGAAGATACCAAAAATAATAAAAATCTAGTATTCTCAGTTATCCCTATATCACTAGCTTTAAATATAATAATTATTATATTGTTATTTCTAACTGCTGGTTTTATTTCGCATAACTTACTCAACGAGGATAGGTGTTATTGGGCTATAATCTGTATTGGGTTTGTCTTACCATTCATCAGTATCTCCAGTATTTTAAGAGGATATTTCTTCGGTAAACAGCAAATGCTTCCTCATGTTTTATCAAACGTCACTGAAGATATTGTCAGATTAATTGCCATTATCATCGGTATTCCTATTTTTTTAAAACTAGGATTAGAATATGCGGTGGCATTTATTGTCTTAACTAACGTAATTAGTGAACTCACTTCAATATTCGTCCTATTTTTCTTTATTCCTAAAAACTTTAAAATAACTAAAAAAGATTTAAAACCCAACAAAAGCAATATCAAAGAAGTCTTCTCTATTGGTATACCCACAACTATGAGTAGAATAATTGGATCAATAGGTGCTTTCCTAGAGCCAATCATCCTAACTTATGGTTTAATCAAAAGCGGTTACACCAATAACTTTATCGTCAACGAATATGGCGTAATCAACGGTTATGTCATGCCACTAATATTATTACCATCTTTCTTTACTGGAGCTATATCACAAGCCTTAATCCCTAATATATCTAAAGCTCATAGTCAGAAACATTACAAATACGTTTGGAACAAAATTAAATTTGCTATTTTTATATCACTATTAATAGGAATACCCGCCACTTTAATCTTTGAACTAATTCCAGACATTCCAATGAAATTGATTTATAACACAACAGTAGGAATTAATTACATCAAAGTTCTAGCTCCTATCGCTCTACTACATTATGTTCAAGCTCCACTAACGGCTTCCCTTCAAGCTATGGGAAAAGCCAAAGAAGCTATGCAAGGAACACTCATCGGTACAATTATCCGAACCATCACTTTATTAATACTCTGTTTCTCTCATATCGGTTTATGGGCCTTGGTATGGGCCACCGGTATCAATATCGTTATTGTTACTCTTCACCAATATAAACATGTAAAAAAAGCCCTTCAAATATAGCTTTATAAATAGTATAATAACAAATGAGGTGAAACTATGTTTGATTGTCATTATGACCTATTAACTTATATTTTAATGAAAAAAGAAAACCCTGATTTCCTAAAAAATTATTGCACAAAAGTATATAGAAGAGACAATATCATTGGTGGTATTTTTAATCTTTTCTATATGTCTGAAAAAGAGATGCAAGAAGAAATTGGAATTTCCAAAGATCAAATAAATGTTATAGATAACTTACGTGAAGTCAAAGAATATATTCAAAAACATCATCTTCTATCAGATAACGTAACCTATATTTTCGGTATTGAAGGACTAGATTATTTAGAAAATATTGACGATATTGATATTTTATATTCTCTAGGGCTTAGATCTACTAACCCAGTTTGGAATAATCAAAATAAATTTGGTAGTGGTATCAGAACTGATCAAGGCTTAACTGAATTAGGAAAAAAACTAATTCAAAAACTAATTCAAAAAAAAATAGCCATTGACCTATCACACACTAATGAACCAACTTTTTGGGATATCATAGATGTATGCAGACAAATGAAAAAAGATGGTTATGAACCAATCGTCTTTGCTTCTCATTCAAATGTTAAAGCACTTTGTGACGTTCAAAGGAACTTAACTGATGAACAAATAAAAGCTATCAAAGAACTAAGTGGTACAATCGGTATTACTTCTATCAAAAGATTTTGTATCAAAGATATTGACGTCAATGATCCTAACACCAACTTCGTTCAAAGCTATATTAATCACATTAACTATATAAGAGACTTACTAGGAAATGTCGATAATATAACTGTATCTACTGATGATATGCGCTACTACTATATTGAACCAGAATACTATCAGCACGCCAACATTTTTAAACATGATAACATTAAAACGCCACTAACCATCGCCTTAAAAAATAATGGTTACACAGAAGAAGAAATAAATCAAATTTTACAAACTAATTTCAAACATAAAATATTAAAAAAGATAATATAAAATAGCCAAGCTCATAACTTGACTATTTTTCTTGTTTTACTAAACCTTTATAAAAATTAAATCTCTTAATAGCTTCTTCTTTATTAATCTGAAGCATCTCATCAGCATTCTCTGGATTAACTGTTTTAAGCATGCTATATCTCGTTTGATTATTTAAAAATTCATCATATAAACTAAAATCAGGATTTGGACTATCTAAACTAAATTCATCTTTAGCACCATCATATCTAAATATTGGGAAATATCCACATTTGGTAGCTAAAGCCTCTTCTTCGACTGAACAGCCCATACCAGCCTTAATACCATGAGATATACAAGGACAGTAAGCGATTATAATTGATGGTCCATCATGTTTAATTGCTTCGTTAAACGCTTTAATCGTCTGCATCATATTAGCGCCCATTGACACTTGAGCCACATAAGCATTTGGATAAGCCATCGCAATTCTAGCTAAATCTTTCTTATAATTTTTCTTACCAGAAGCCGCAAACTCAGCCACCATTCCTTCTGGAGTTGCCTTAGATGCTTGACCACCAGTATTAGAATAAACTTCTGTATTTAAAACTAAAATATTTATATTAGCTCCACTAGATAAAACATGATCAATTCCACCAAAGCCAATATCATATGCCCAGCCATCACCACCGACAGCCCAAACATTTTTAGCTATAATATAATTTTTAAGTTCTTTTAATCTAGGATGCTTCTCATAATCTATCTTTTCATAAACCTCTTTAGTTATATTATAATCATTACTATTTTGAAGCCATTTATCAAACAATTCATCTTTATGTTTTAACATGTATTTCCTAACCATATTTTTACCATATTCAAAGCCCATCAAAATTCCATAACCAAATTCCGCATTGTCTTCAAATAAACTGTTAATCCAAGGCACACTATATGGTGCATTAGGTAGTTCTCCTCCATAAATAGATGAACATCCTGTCGCATTCGCAATCATTAAATTATCATCAGAAAGTTGCGTTAATAATTTAATATAAGCCGTTTCTCCACATCCCGCACAAGCTCCGTGAAAAGCAAACTTAGGTTTTTGTAATTGACTACCTTTAATCGTTTCCTTTTTGAAATTATCTTTCTCTTTAACATTCTCTACTAAATAATCAAACACCCTATTATTCTTACTATCCTTAAGTTTTTCAAAGGCTAAAGCCTTATTACCCCGCATACCTGGGCAGGTATTTATACATACCCCACAACCAGTACAGTTTTTAGCCGAAACAGCAATCACATAATAATGATTAGGCGCTCCAAGTGCCGGCTTACATCTTTCCTTAACATAATCAGGTGCTTTCTCATACTCTTCTTCATTAAGTAAAAATGGTCTAATAACTCCATGTGGACAAACGAGTGAACACATCGCACACTGTATACAATTTTCTTTAATCCATCTAGGGACAAACTCAGAAATATTTTGCATCTCTGGCTCTGTATGCTCAAAAGAACCATCCTCAAAGCCTTCGAAAGCTGATACCTTTAAATCATTTCCTCTTCTATGAGCTAAAGCTTCATAAATAGTTTTACTAGGAAATTCCAAATCTTCTTCCATCTCATCCAATACTATTTCTTTTAAATTAACATCACGCAAAGCTAAAATATTATTTTCTGCAACCTCTTTACTCTTAACTCCAAACTTACGCATAACATAATCTTCGAGTTCCTTAGTTGCTTTATCTTCATCAACTAAACTAATGAGCTTGAAAATAGCTTTTTCCATAATCATACTTATTTTCATGCCTAAATTATGTTTTCTCGCAATCTCATCCGCATCAACTACATAAACCTTAATATTTTTCTCTTTCAAAAATCTCTTATAAGGATTTAAAGCATCCAATAAACTATTTTCATCCATACTTGTATTAATTAGTAATATTCCATTAGTAGATAAACTAGTAATCGCATCGAAAACTGATAAATAAGTATCCTTCGAAATAACTACCAGCTTAGGGTTATGCACAAAATAAGTTGAACGAATCGGCTTATCAGAAAATCTCAAATGACTACATGTCACCCCACCAGATTTTTTAGAATCATATTCAAAATATCCTTGAACATATTTATCACTATCGCCAATAATACTAAGTAACGATTTACTGCAGCTCACCATACCATCACTACCATAGCCATAAATCAAAACCTCGGCATTATTAGTCACATTAATATCTTCATAATCTAAAGACAAATTAGTCACATCATCATCAATACCTATTGTAAATTCGTCTTTCGGATTATCTAACATATCATAAATAGCTTTAATCATACCAGGTGTAACATCTTTACTAGAAAGTCCATAACGACCATGACAAATAACTAAATCTCTACCTTTTAAACTACTGGTAATATCTAAATATAAAGGTTCCCCTTCACTACCAGCTTCTTTAGTTCTATCTAAAACTGCAAGCTTCTTCACAGTATTAGGAAGTACATCTAATAAATACTTATCACTAAATGGTCTATATAAATGAACCTCAATCAAACCAATGTCACCATTTAAATAATCGATCGTCTCTTTAATTGTCTCACAAACAGAGCCCATTGCCACAATAACTTTTGTAGCTTCTTTATTACCATAATAATTAAACGGTTTATAATCTATTCCTGTAAGATTACCAATCTTACTCATATATTCATTTACAATATCTGGCACTCTATCATAAAATTTATTTCGAGCTTCTGTTTCTTGAAAATAAATATCTCCATTTTGATTAGTACCTCTTGTAACAGGCCTTTCATTATTTAAAGCTCTACTTCTAAACTTTTCTAACTTATCATAAGGAATTAATTTCTTAACCTCTTCATCTTCTAATATATTAATCTTATTAAGTTCATGACTAGTTCTAAAACCATCAAAAAAATGCATAAACGGTAAAGAGGCCTCTAAACTAGACAAATGACTTACCAAAGCTAAGTTGTAAGCATCTTGAACAGAAGAAGAAGCTATCATACAAAAACCAGTACTTCTTGTCGCATATACATCTTGATGATCACCAAAAATACTAAGCGCATGCGTGGCCAAAGAACGCGCAGCCACATGCATCGTACAAGGTAACATCTCACCTGCAATCTTATACATATTTGGTATCATTAAAAGTAATCCTTGACTAGCCGTATAAGTCGAAGCTAAAACACCAGATTGCAAAATACCATGAACTAAACCAATAGCTCCCGCTTCACTTTGCATCTCTATAACTTTTGGTACTTCACCAAATATATTTTTCTTACCTTCAAAAGACCATCTATCTATTAACTCTGGCATTGGGCTAGACGGAGTAATCGGATAAATACCCGCTACCTCCGTAAATAAATACGAAGCTCGCACGCAAGCTTCATTACCATCACAAGTTATCTTTTTCATATAATTTGCCTCCTATCTATGACAAGATTCATCATTATTCCCATAAACAACTGTATAATCAAAATTCATACCGTTAGTCGTTGTCACCCTAACCGATACTCCACTAGACGATGAAACATAAGACTTATCGGTCATTGGATTAATTAAATCTTTTTCAATATATCCAGAATCAATCACTTGACCGTTAATCGTTCCCCCATTTTGAAGCACACTAACCGGTATTGTCACCGAAGAACTAGATGATGTTGGAAGTAAATTAGGGTAATCAATCATCACCATTTTAGCCCCTTCAGTCAAATTTTTTTCTTGAACAAGGCAACTATCATATCTACTACTTTTTAAACTATTATCAATAGCTGTCACGGCAACCAAACCTAAAATACTTAAAACAACTATAACTCCAAGTAATTCAGCTAAAGTAAAACCATTTCTTAAACTTTTCTTTAATTTATAAACCTGACTTTGATAATTATCCGCATCAGTAATAAATGAACCCGCTACCACCACATCTGCTTTTTTAACCATTCTAATTGTATTATCATTAATACCACCGTCTACCTCAATTATATAAGGTAAACTATTTTCATCACGGTATTCTATTAATTTATCAATCTTATCAGTTATATCGATAAATGGTTGTCCACCAGCTCCCGCTTTCACACTCATCACAAGTACCATATCTACATCATTCAAATATGGTATAACCTTTTCAACCACTGTATCTGGATTAATAGCTATTCCTACTTTAATACCATTACTATGAATATAATCTATAATCTGAGAAGCCTTATCCGTACTTTCTAAATGAAATGTAATATAACTTGGCTTCAAATCAGCAAGCTCATCAATATATTTTATATTATCCATAACCATCAGATGTACATCAAGTGGTTTTTTTAATTTAGATAAATCTTCTTTCATTTTATTAATCGGAAGTGTTGGTCTTTCGGTAAACTTGCCATCCATGACATCATAGTGAATATAATCACACACACTGTCAAGTGCTTTTATTTTATCAAAATCACTTTGAACTTTTAAAAACGAACCAGCTATTTTTACCATTAATAATCACCTCATTTTAAGAAATTTATATAATTATCATATCTACTTTTCAAAATAGTTCCGTCAAGTACTTTTTCTTTTACCTTACATTTTTTCTCATGAATATGAAAACAATCTCTAAACTGACACTCATCTCGGTAAATATTAAATTCGATAAAATTATCCCTAATATCACCTTTATCCATGCCAGTAAATTCCAAAGCTGAAAATCCCGGAGTATCAGCCACTAAGCCACCGCATAAAGCAATAAGCTCCGTATGTCTCGTCGTATGCTTTCCTCTATTTAAAGCCCGTGATATCTCACCAGTTTTCAAATTCAAATTAGGATTAATTTTATTTAATAAAGTCGATTTACCAGCTCCACTTTGACCAGTAAACACACATACTTTACCACTAAATATTTTTTTAATATTTTCTATATCATCATTAATATAAACTTCATAACCAATTTTTTTATAATAATCCATCACTGGATCAATTAAATTAGTCTCTTCTTCATTAAGCAAATCATATTTCGTAAAAATTATTACCGGTTTAACTCTATTATATTCACATATAACTAAGAACTTGTCCAAAAGATTAGAAGAAAAATCCGGCTTTTTTAAACTAGTAATAAT
>CAWVFK010000019.1:0-28877 GCA_963928595.1 Candidatus Coprosoma sp.
GCCGATAAAAAAAACTTTTATTGGTCTAAACTATTTAATAAGAGCAATATACATTTATCTGTTCTCTCTTTTAATAAAGACTATGTAGATGAGAATATTGGTATTGATAATTTACAAAAAGAAATTACTACAAAAATTATGCCTATGTTTTTAAAACAATGTGGATACCAAAATCCATATAAAATTATGGACTGGATTGTTGCCTTACATAAAGCCTTTGATAGAAATAATTATCATTTTCATATTGGGTTTATTGAAAAAAGAGAATCCTATTTAGGAACAGATAACAAATTGCATTTCAAACAAAGACTAAATCTTAATGATCGAGAAATGAATTTTATTAAAAGACAGTCAATACTCGCTATTGAAAGAGCTAAAGTATTTACTCCAGAACTTATTAAGTTAAATAAATCTTTTGAACAATTTAAAAAGTATTTTAATCCTAAAGAAAAAAGTTTTTCTTTAAGACATATTAAAAATATAGATTTAGAATATAAAATTTTAAGATTAGGTTATTTATTAAATAAATTTAGAAAAAATAATCCTAAAAAAATAAAATACAACTCCTTACCTAAAAATGGTATTGGTAAAGAAATTAGATTACTTACTAAAGATATAAAAAAAGAATTATTTAATAATAAAGATATACAACTTTCAAAGCAAAAAATAAATGAGCATATTGAAGAAATTAACAATATCTTTTTAAAAATTGATAAAGATAATCTTATTAGCAATATAGGTTTTGAAAATGCAAAAGATAGTAAACTCATTAAAGACAAGTTAGAAAAGTACGATAATTACGTTTTAAATGCTATTGTAAATAATTCTTTATATGTTTATCATAATCGTTTTGCTACTAATCAAAATATAAGTCTAAATGATTTATTAAACGAGGCTATTTTGCTAGTTTATCTAAACGAAAAGAAAACAAATAATGAAAATCAATACATATTAAAGAATAGTTTTCAGCAAAGTTATCCTATGAAAAAAGCAATATATCGTTCTTTTAAAAAATTAAAGTATGAACAAGATAAAATTGCCGAACAATTTTACGAAATGTTTTCAGAAAAAAATAATTTATCAAAGTGATTTTTTTCTACATCAAATAAAAGATATTTACTTTATAAACATCACTAATTATCAAAATACTTGGCATTATATGACATTTATTCAAATAGTCAATACTATAATCTTATTCAATATTGTATAAATTTTATAAATAAGATATAATATAGTTAAGATAGAGTATATAAGTGATTGTAGGAGGGAAAAATGAAATATTTAAAAGGAACACTGTTTCTATTTGTAGTAACATTATGTTTAAGTATGGCTGGAGTTAGTGCTAGACAATATACACAATTAATTAATATAAAAATTCCTATTTGGGAAGGAGAATTTGTTAGTAAACAAGTAGATAAAGGTGACGACTGGTCAATGACACAAAAAGTCAAAAAAACAGCAATTTCTGATGATTTATCAGGAGATGGCAGAGCTATTGAGGGTAAAATTCAAGGAATGTTTCATGGCATGATTACTATTGGATGGAAAAATCTTCCACAAGGAAGTAATGTTGACTTTGGCTCTGGTACCGAAACACAAGGTGGTTGGAAATTACACTTAAAATCTGCTAAATCATTTATAACCACTGCTACAGGCTCTTTCAATTGGGATTTAGGAACTATTGATAGCAGTCCATATCCAATAAAAGGCTCAAGATAAAACTTATAAAGTTATAAAGTTATAAAATTATAAAAATATATACTTTATCTTATTATCATTTTTTAAGGGGAAGATTTTATGTTAAAAAAGATAAAACATAATAAATATTTTTTACTTGGAAGCATTTTGATTTTAATATTAATTGGAATCTCCTTTTTTCAATTTTATCAAGAAAATTTCTCTTATGTAAGCGAATATAATAAAATCAAAGAATATTGCTATGAAGAAAAAATGCCAGAACATGAATATTGTAAGGTTTTTAAAAATAAAGAAAGCTTAAAATCTTATATAAAAAATTCCGATCCACATAAACTGTATAAAAAATATGATGCAATTACTTTAACATCTGAGATAGTTAGACATACCATCTTTAGTACATTACAATATTTTTCTCCACTTATAATTGCTTTAATTGTATTAGGAACAATTCACAATCATTTTAGTAGTGGTATGTTTGAAAATTATTTATTACGTATGAAATATAAAGATTATTTAAAAAAGAACTATAAAATAGCCATCAAATCAGCATTAATTATGCCAGTTTCTTTAATTATCATTTTTATAATTTCATCTATAATGAGTGGATTCAATTTTGATTTAAGTAATGTAGATACAAGTTTAAGTGTATATAACGAATGGAAATATAATCACTTTTTCTTATATGGATTTATTATTTGCTTAATACAATTTTTCATAAGTTTATTATATGCTAATATTGCTTTATATTGTTGTAAACAAAACAAAAATAAAATTGTAGCAATTATTATGTCTTTCATAATTTTTATTGTTATTGACATTTTTGTTTATATTGGAATTTACATTATATTTCTAAACAAATTTTTAGGTTTAAAAGAATTGAGTGATTATTTTAATATTGCAGGATACTGGTTTTTTGATGAAGGCAGTAATCTCATAATCCCATTAGCAATATCATTCTTATTACAGTTAATATCATTTATATTTGTAATAAACTCTTTCAAAAGCAAAGAAAAGGTGGTTTTAGCTTATGAAAAACAAATATCATAACGAGTTAAAAATACTTAATTATATTACTAGTACTGATAAATATAAAGCAATCTTTCTTCTAACCGTTATTTTATGCTTATATGGTGGATTTGCACTCGGAACATCCAAAAATAATTTTTTTGATTCTATTCTCGTTCCTTTACAGTTTCCTATATTCAATGTCTTTCTTTTTGCAATTATTTTTTTAAATAACATTAATACTTGTTCTATTTTTAAAAATAATTTCCCTGACTATGTTATAAGGTTAAAGTCGAAAAAAAGATATATAAAAACACTAATAAGATTATCAACAACTATGTTTTTATTTCATTTTGGACTAATATTATTATTTTTAATAATGCCACTGTTATTAACAACATTTAATGATTTAAGTATTCATGCATATCAAAATTATGAAATAAGCAATTTAGTTTTCCTTTTGTTTTATATTTTAAGATATGCTATTTATGGCACACTAATAACTATAATTTCTACTTTGATTTTTATTAATACTAATTCTAAAATCACAATCGTAATTAATGGTCTATTTTTACTATTATTATTCTATTTTGGTGGAATTATAGCTTATCAAACAAATGTTTCTCTATCTATATGGTCATATTTCACAATAACATTATATAGCACATTTAGTTTAGAAGTATTTTCTTCTGTTTGTACACTTTTGTTATTAGAAATTATAATTGGAATTTTATATATTTTGACCATAAAAAATAGAAAGTTGGCAATTACATGAAATATCTGATTTATAATGATATATCATACATATTTCATAAAAAAAAGAAAATATTATTATGTTCTTTCCTTTTACCATTACTTATCGTTTTTATTTATAGTCATGGTGAAGCTTCGTCTATAAATATAGTAAAAATTTGTGTTGGTGCAAACTTTGATTTGAAAAATTTTAGCATCATTTCATTATTAATGTTATTATTTAATGGTTTTACTTTTATCTATTTAATTTTAGATATATATACAAAAGATTTAGATCAATATCTAGAAAATATATTTTTAAGGATAAAACCTCAAAAATATATTATTAAAAAAAATATAACATTCTTATCGTTAAGTATTATTATAAAGGCTATACAATATAGTTTGATTATATTATTATTATTTATATTTCAAAAAAATATTCTTGATTTAAGAATATTGCAATTATTTGTTACTGACATATTGTACATTGCAGTACTTGAATATTTATTCTTATTTATATACTTTATCTATATACTTATGAAAAAGAATATATACATATTAATAATTATGTTATCAATATTATTATTTTTCTTTCCAAAAACTATTTGGAGCACAAACAAATACACCATTTTATTTGTTACGTTGTTAATGGTTGTACATCTTTTAATAATCTCAATTTTTTTGAAAGTACCTAAAAAACTTATTGAGGAGGTATATTTATGAAATTAGAAATTAAAAACTTAAGTAAAAAGTTTGGTGATAGTGTAGTTTTAAATGATATTAATCTTACTTTTAATAGTGGGAAAATCTATGGCTTTATAGGTAGAAATGGTTCCGGTAAAAGCGTTTTACTAAAAATAATATGTGGTTTTTATCCACCGACAGAGGGAACGATTCTATTAAATGGCAAAAATTATATTGAAAAAAATGAATTTCCAGATAATACTAGAGCTTTAATAGAAAAACCTAAATTTCTTCCAGATTTAACTGGCTTTGAAAATTTAGAACTTTTAGCCTCTATTCAAAATAAAATAGGAAAAAAAGAAATCGATGATATTTTAGAAAAATTAAATCTTACAAAAGAAGCAAACAAAAAATATAGTAAATATTCGTTGGGTACAAAACAAAAATTAGGAATTGCTCAAGTGTTAATGGAAAACCCTAAATTGATTATTTTAGATGAACCTTTTAATGGAGTAGAAAATGAAACTGCTCATAAAATCAGAAACATATTATTAGAAGAAAAGAAAAAGGACAAAATAATACTAATTGCTTCACACATTAAAGAAGATATTACAACATTAGCTGATATTGTTTATGAAGTAGACGGTGGAAAAATTCATAAATATAATAAAAAGTAAACTATCTTATCCACAGAAAGAATATATTTTGAAAAATATAAGATATATCCTTTTTTACCATAAATATAGCATACACATTTAAAATGATTTAAACAAATTAAAATTTATAAAGTTGATCAACTTAACAGTTGGTCTTTTTTTAATGCTCTAAAAAATGAAAGGATGTGATTTAATGAGCATATTACAAGAATATGAACAAATTAAAAAAGAATTAGGAACTGGTATTAATAAAGGTATTGAATTATACTTATCAGAAAATCCTAATTTATTTTTAAGTGATATATATTATAAAGAAAAAGAATATAAAAAATTTGATGAATGGTTTAAAAATTATTTAAAGCCATTTGTGATTTTAAAAGACAATGATAGTTATTCTCTATCTTTAGATCAAATGTATTTTGATAAATCAATTTTTAAAAAAAGAAATAAAGACGGTATTTATGGAAATGGTTATGATTATGAAAGTTTAATTAGAACATTTGTGGATCATAAACTACCACATTTAAGTAGTAAACTTTTTTATGATTCAGAAAATGGTATGTTTTCTGTTTCATCATACGACAAAAAAATTGTAGAAGAACTTGGGTTTGAGCTTGCACAAGAATTAAGAAAGGATAAATTTAAAGATTATATTTCTGAAATGGAAAACTACGAATTTTATCTTTAAATATTTTGATATATGAAAACAATAGAAATATATGATTATGATACCAATAAACCCAAGTTTACTATTCAAACTAGAAAGACAAAAAATATTCAAAGTGAAGTAATACAGTTTTTAAAGCAAAAAAAATTTAATCTGATTTTGCAAGGAAAAGTTATTCCAAATATAACAGAAAATATTTATTGGCTTGCCTACAATAAAGATACCAAAGAAAATATTAAATTATGGTATCGTGAAAAAGAAATTATTAAAGAAAAAGATACTTTTGATATTACTGGTTTAAGGTTATCCAATGAACAACGACAAAAATTAAAAGAACAAGGATACTACACTTATGATATTAGATGTGATTCATTTTCAGATGGTGATTATGTTTCAAATAAAGTTATTATAAATCATATTGGAACTTTAATAACTACCAAAGATTTGCATTTAAGCGATTCTGATTCTATTGAATTAAATAAAGCTATTAAGGACTGTGAAGAAAAACATATTGACCTTGATTTATTAATTGATACTGGAAAGGAATTGTAAATATGGAAGCACTAATAATAATTTTAATACTGATTTTACTTTTCATTTACTGTGCTTGTAAAACTTCAAGTTATTGTTCAAGAAAAGAAGAAAATCAAGAAAGGAAAAATAAAGATGAATAAATATCAAATTGAGATTGTAGAAACATTAAGCCGTGTTATTGATATTGAGGCTAATAGTTATGAAGATGCATTAGAAAAAGTTAAAGAAAAATATGATAATTCCGATATTATTTTAGACTGGGAAGATTTGGAAAATGTTGACTATAAAGAATATCCATATCCTAAAATAAAAGACGATTTCATATTACAGGTTGATTATGATAAAGATGATAACTCTGTAATAATTGGAACGGAAACATCATCAGGAGCAAAATATTATTGTTCTAATACAGAAGATTTAAAAAATAGCATTAATGAATACATTGATAATTATATAAATTATGATAACGAAAAAGAAATAAATTTTTAAAGAAAGGACTGATTATTATAAAAAATGAAGTAAATGTTATATGTTATGACACATTAATTAAATACCCTACTAGAGAAAAAGCCATTAAATTTTATTTTGAGTGTATGCAATGTAGCGAGGGTGCAGAAAGAGATAGATATGTAAATATTTATACGGATTTAGTTTCTACGAATAAGAAATTAGTACACGATCAAGACGATTATTTTTTCCCAGAGCCAACCTTTTATAGAGTTAAAAAATTTGTAAATAATCACGCAGAAATTATTGACGAATTACCTAAAAATATGACTTATAAAGAATATTTAAAATATAAAGAAAGCACTTATGAGAATAAAAAAGATATTGAAAAAGGCAGCATGGAATTGGGCTAAATTTTGGGGTACACATTACCGTATTTATTTGGCTGATAAAAAGAAAATAGCCACTATACTAGTGTATCATCATAAAATTTATATTTTGGATTACAACAATGATACTAGACAATAACCTGTCTTTTTTTTATGTCTTAATTTTATTTCTAGTAATAGGTGCAATAATATTTATAGTGTTAATACAGCCTAGACTTAATCAAAGAAAAGTAAAAAATAAAAATGAGTATGGCTCATCAAAGTTTGCTACCAAAAAAGAAATTGCTAAAACGTTTAAAAAAGAAAATATTTATAATATCAAAGAAGCTGGCTTTCCTGTTTATTTTGAAAATAAAAATAATCAGTTTGAATATGTTTACTTTGATAATATAAGTCCTCATTGGCTTTTAATTGGTAGTACTGGCTCTGGTAAATCAGCAACAGTTGTACTTTCAGAGTGTATAATGTTTGCTACTGCTAAAGAAAAAGAAAGCTTAATTATCACTGATCCTAAAGGCGAAATATTTTCTAAAACTTCTAGTATATTTAAAGATAATGGGTATGAAAATATTATTACTATTGATTTTAGAAATCCACATTTATCTACGCATATAAACATTATGCAACCGATTATCGACGAGTGGAAAATTCATTGTATATATGAAGAAAAGTTATTTTATTCTATCTGTTATTTATTTCATATTTTACAAATTGATTTTGAACAAATTATTGTAAATGAACAATATAAAAATAATATTAAAGTAACTTATAAACTAGATGACTATATCATTGAGTATATTTTAAATAACATTGATGCTATTAAAGATAAGCTAGAAAGTGAAGATTATTTTGATTTATTAAAAGAAAAAGTTGATTATGAATACAAATCTATTAATAATTCGGAGCTTTTAAATTATATAAAGCAATATCAAAATCAAAGTTCTTCTAGTCAAGCTGAAGCTACTAGACTTATTAATAATTTAGCTGATTTAATCTTTGCTGAAAAAGAAACAAAAGATCCATTTTGGTTAAACTCATCCAAAAATCTTTTCAAAGGTATTGCTGGTATTTTTTTAGAGGATTACGAAAGTGGCTTAATACCAGAAAACAAGATAAATGTTTCTAGTATTAAAAAGTTTCAAAACTCCTCTTTATTAAAAGAAAATCAAATCTATTTACAGAGAAACTTAAATACTAGAGATTATGGTACTATTTCAAAAGATTATCTTACTTCTATTTTATCGGCGAGTGAAAATACATATAAATCAATTACAGCTGTCTTTGGCGAAAAAATGCAAATATTTGATGACCTTAATGTAGAAAATATTACTAGTTCTAGCGATTTTGAAATATCTTCTTTAGTTGATAAACCTAGCGTACTTTATATTATCGTCCCTGACGAGGATAAAAGCTATTATCAACTCGTTACTATCATTGTAGGTATTCTTTATAAAGAACTAACTAAAATCGCTAATATGCCCCATAATAACGGAAAATTACCACGTAAAATTGAGTGGATATTAGATGAGTTCGCAAACTGTCCACCGTTGAGTGATATTGAAACGATCGTATCTGTTGCTAGATCAAGAAATATGAGATTTCAATTCTTTATTCAGTCTTTTGCTCAACTAGACCAAGTTTATGGGAAAGAATCATCTTCTATTATTCAAGATAATTCAGCACTCACTTATCTAAAAACAAACAGTATTGACTGTGCTGATGTTATTAGTCGTAAACTTGGTAAATCTACTATCGAAACCCAGTCAATAAGTCAAAGTACTGACACTTTTAAAGTAGGTGCTAATAAGACTACTTCTCTACTCGGTAGGGAACTTTTAACAGCAAATGAAATAATTGCTTTAAAATATAAAACTATTATTTTTCCAACTGTTTCTAATCCTATTTTTAGAGATACTTATTTATATAGTGATATATTTAAAAATTATAATTTTAATCCAATTACTAGACAAATAAAAATGATTAAGAAAAATACTCAAAATTATTATACTGTTGAACAAATGAGAGCTAACTATGAAAATCAAAATAATGACGAGGATAGTTCTGATGACAGTGATATTATGCTTATTGAAAATAATATATCTAATTTATCTTCTGTTATATCCAATATTGAAGATATAGTAAAAGTAAAAGCTAATAACAATAAAATAGTTTTAGATAGAAAAATTAATATGTATGAAGAAAATAAAATACTAGAACAACTACTACCTATGATTAATATAGAAATTAAGACTATAAGTGAAAGTAATAAAACGATTATTACTTTTTTTGATGCTGAAAAGTATCGTTATTATTTATAAAAATGAAAGGAGGAATTACTTATATGCCTAATGATGAAGTTATTGATTATTTAAAAAATATTACGGTCGGCGAATTTATATCTTTAATGGCTAATAATGTTAAACCTAAAAATACTTCTACGGTTTATACTACTGATGAATTATTAGAACATTACCCAATGTTTAGTAGATTTACTTTAAACAAAGCTATTAAAGAACAAAAATTACCATACTATCGTGAGGGACATAAAATGTATTTTGAAAAGAAATTAGTCGATCAATGGATTAACGAACATACTTCTACTTATACCAAGAAAAATAAAGATAAATATAGGCTATAAGACAGAATTATGAGTGAAACAAAAAAATATCCATATACAGTAGAGCCTAATATAATTAAATTAGCTCCCAACTATTATAGAATATTGATAAAAAAAGGTAGTGGTAAAAATCAACAAGTATTTTCTGAATATGTATCAGGTAAAATTGGAGATGCTAGAGCTGTTAAAAGAAAGGGTTTTGCAGAGTTAGAAAATCAAAAAGCAAAAGAAAAGGATAAAGGAAAAATAACATTATTTGAATTTAGTAAAGAGTGGTTACAATTTTGTAGAGATACAGGATTAAGCCCTACAACTATAAATGGTTATAAAACTAGATTAAATAATTATATATTACCAGAACTAGGTGGCTATCCGTTAGAAAAAATAAATGCTTATGTTATTGATAAGCTATTTGTAGAATTAAAAAACCGTGATAAACAAACACCTAATTCAGATGGGGAAATAGAAAAATTATCCTCATCTTCTTTAAATGGTGCATACCGAGTTTTAAGAAATTTATTAAACAGAGCTGTTATATGGGATTATATCGAGTATAATCCTATTCATAAAGTAAAATGTCCATCAGCAAAACCTCGTAAAGAAAAAGAAACTTATAATAAAGAAGAATTATTTACTACAATTAAGTTATTATTAGACTACAATAAAAAATATGGTGGTATGTTTATTATTGACTGTTGTACTGGTTTAAGAAGATGCGAGTTAAATGGGCTTCATATTGAAAAAACAAGAAAGCATGATAAAGATATAGAATTAGACGTTGAGTTTGTTAATAAAGATGGCGAAAAATATATCGGTGGACTTGTGTTCGCTAGACACTCTGTTGTTTTTGACAAAGAGCTTAAAAAGGTTGTTGAAAGAGATATACCTAAAACCGAAAAAGGAAAACGTGGTATTCCAATACCCCCTATATGTGTTGAAGCAATACGTGAGTGTATAAAATATCGTGAAAAAGAAATCCAGTTATTAAGAAATAAATACGGTAAAGATTTAGAAATTGTCCCAAATTTATTTTTAGGAAAAACTGGAGGCTTAATGCACCCAGATACTTTGAGCCATAACTGGACTAAATTCAGAGAAAGAAATAAAGGGTTACTACCAAATAAAAATGTAACTCTTTATGGGTTACGTCATAGCTTTTGTACTTATATGAGAACTAATCCAGAAATTACTATAAATGAAATCATGAATTTAATGGGACATACAGACGAAAAAACAACCGATAATTATACCCACTCAAATAGAGAAATTGGCGATAAAATTATTGGAATGTGGGACGGTTTAGAGCTTTAAAATAAAGGGAATTAACTAAAGTTGATCAACTTTTTAGTTAGTTCCCACTTTTTTTGTTTTTTAGTACCCATTTTAGTACCCACTTTTGTTAAAATGAGTTAAAATGATTAAAAATAATTGATAGTAATTTAAAATTAAATTATAATTAATTTGTTAATACAAATAAACGAAAAGTATTGTTTTTCCTGTGTTTATTGACTGTTTGTGTTTTATGGGTGTTAATAATAGTTGATAGGTATTTTGAAAACGCAGTTGACTTCTAAGGCGTGGGTCGCGAGTTCGAATCTCTCCGGGGACGCCATTTAGAAATTAACTAGACTTTTGTCTAGTTTTTTTGTGATTTTTCAATTAAATTTCACATAAATTGGTTATTCTATATTATATAGAAGGAGATAGATATGGAGAGAATAAAAAAACACAAAAAGAAAATATTGATAGGCATTTTTGTTATAGCGGTGCTGGGATGTTTAGGCTATGGTGGGTACAAATACTATGAACATTACGAGGATACAAAATATGAAAATGAAAATTGGCTGAGTAGGCACATTTCTTTAGACATGGATTCTGAAGGAGTTTATGAAGTTAAAACTGATGAAGATTTATCAATTTTTAATTTAGCTTATCAAAATGTCATTGAAAATAAAATTGAGAAACTTAAAAGTTCTGATTATTATTCTTTAGAAAATCCCCTACTCATTTACAACCCATATGGAACTGGTAGTTTATCTTATTATGTATATTTAGGTAAAGATTATGATGACTTAAGTTATACAGTTAGTTCTGAGGGGTATGCGGATTATGAACACGCTTTAGGTGATAAAGATGAGTATCAATTAATTGGGTTTGTGCCAGGAAGTGAAAATACTTTAACGTTAACAAGTGGCGATACGTCTTTTGAGGTGACAGTGACAACTCCAGATATTGAGAACGATGTAGATATTCAGCTTGAAGAAGATGATGGTGATAGTGATGAAGAATTAACCGATGGATTATATACAGTTTTAGGTCATGATAAAAATTATGAAGCAAATGTTTATCTATACGACAATGCGGGAGTTTTAAGAAATGAACTTGTTTTAAACGATTACCGTGCGGATAGGATTATCTTTGACGATGGTTATATGTATTATCCATATGAAAGCCGCGGAATTATGAAGGTTAACTCCTTAGGTAAAATTGTTCAGATGTACGATCTTGGAAAATATAGAATGCATCATGATATGATTTTAGATGGTAATAAATTAGTAATCTTAGTTGATGAAGTTGGTGAAGATACTAAAGAAGATGTTATTGTTACATTAGATTTAGATTCTGGTGAAGTTAAAAAGGTAGTTGATATGAAAGATTTACTTCCAGAGCTTTATGAAAAAGCTGTTTTACCTGAAGGTGATAAAACATTAGACTGGATTCATTTAAATGCTTTAACTTTAAAGGGTGATGATTTAATTTTAAGTGCTAGAGAAATTTCAACAATTGTTTATGTATCTGATTATGAAACTAACCCTACTATTAAGTATTTAATTACTGATGAAAGTATGTTAGAAGGTACTTCTTATGGTGATTTGTTATATGAAAAGATTGGTGACTTCGTCGATACAGCAGGTCAACATGCGGTGACTTATATTCCAGGAGAATCGGATAGTGAATATTATTTGATTATATTTAATAATAACTATGGTTCAATCGTGACAAGACCAGACTTTGAGTGGACAAATTATCCAGGTGTTGGGGAATATGAAAAGGGAGATACATCATATTTCTACATGTACAAGATTAATGAAGATGATCAAACTTACGAACTTGAAGATAGTTTAGAAATTCCTTATTCAAGTATTGTCAGCAGTGTTCAATTTTATGATGATAATTTAGTTGTGGGTAGTGGCATGGATAATTCTTTTGGAGAATATGATGAAGATGGCAACTTAATTAAACAATTTAAATATAATGCGAAAAAATATGCCTACAGAGTGTTTAAATATTCATTCGATAATTGGTTCAATTAAAAAGACTTACGATTAATTTCGTAAGTCTTATTTTGTGTAATCACATTTACTACATTTAATAGTCCCCTTTTTCTCGGTAAGCATTTCACCACACTCTGGGCATTTCTCACCAGTCGGTTTATCCCAATAAGCGGTTTTACATTTAGGGTAATTATTACAGCCGTAGAAGATTTTGCCTCTTCTCGTTTTCTTTTCAATTATTTTACCATCACAATTTGGGCAGTCACAGATGATTGTTTCTTCTTTAGGTTCTTGTTTAATATATTTACATTCAGGAAAGTTACTACAAGCAACAAATGAGCCATATTTACCTTTTCTAATAACTAATGGATGACCACATTCTGGGCATATTTCACCAGTTTGTTCTGCTTCTTTTTTAGGTAATTTATCAAATGCCTCTTTAACTGCTGGCTCAAACTCTTTATAGAAATCTTCTAAGACTTTGTACCATATTTCTTTACCTTCGGCTATTTTATCTAGATCTGTTTCCATATTTGCAGTATATTTTACATTAATTAAATGACT
The DNA here is from genome assembly GCA_963928595.1 of Candidatus Coprosoma sp. Lineage (GTDB taxonomy): Bacteria > Bacillota_I > Bacilli_A > RF39 > UBA660 > Coprosoma. The sequence continues at coordinate 13,272 of CAWVFK010000019.1, forward strand.
AAAACATTCTTGAAGTTTATCATTTACTTCAAAGCCAATATCAGTCGGGACAAATTTTCTTTCTACTAAATTAACATATCCCCTATTTTTTATGTTATCAATTATAGTGGCGTATGTACTAGGTCTACCGATACCTAATTCATCCATCTCTTTGATAAGTTTAGCTTCAGTATATCTTGCAGGTGGTTCTGTAAAGTGCTGTTCTTTGGTGATGTCATTAGCAACGATTACTTTAGAATTATACTTATCAAAAGGTGGTAAGATGGCATCTTTAGTTTCTTCATAATCACTATATGCTTTTAAGTAACCATCAAAGATAATAACTTGACCAGTAGCTTTGAAGTTATAATCATTGTTATTTAAAATAACCGTTGTTCCTTCAACTTTAGCTGGAGCCATAATACTAGCTAAAGCACGATAATAAATTAATCTATATAGTTTAAATTCGTCATCGCTTAAGTATGCTTTAACACTCTCTGGGGTCCTAGAAATACTAGTTGGTCTGATAGCTTCGTGAGCATCTTGGACGTTTTCGGTTTTCTTACTAACTTTTACAGGTCCTGTATATTCTTTGCCATATTTATTTTCGATAAATTTATAAGCTTCAGCGACAAATTCATTAGAAAGTCTAATAGAATCTGTACGCATATAAGTAATAAGTCCGACAGTTTCATCAGCTAGGTCAATACCTTCATATAGCTTTTGAGCAACACTCATAGTTTTTCTAGATGAAAATCTCAATCTATTAGAAGCTGTTTGTTGTAAGGTACTGGTTGTAAATGGTGGTTTTGATTGTTTGTTTTTTTGTTTTTTATCGACACTTTCAATTTCAAAAGCTTTAGTTAATTTATCTAAGATATCATTAGCTTCACCTTCGGTTTTAATTTCGATTTTTTTATGATTATAGGCAAATAAATCAGCTTTAAAATCTTTGAAATCGGCTTCGATTGTCCAGTATTCTTCTGGGTTAAATGCATTGATTTCTCTTTCTCTATCGACAATTAATTTTAAAGCCACACTTTGAACTCGACCGGCAGATGATCCATCAGTTTTAGACTGAATTAATTTACTTAATCTAAAGCCAATAATTCTATCTAAGATTCTTCTTGTTTCTTGGCTATTTACTAAGTTTTGATCGATTTTTCCTTCATGTTTCATAGCTTCTAAAATAGCATTTTTAGTAATTTCATTAAAGGTAACACGACTATAAGGTTTATCTTTTAAGCCTAGGCAATCATAAAGGTGCCAAGCGATGGCTTCCCCTTCCCTATCGTGATCGGTTGCGAGATATACTTTATCAGCTTTTTTAGCTTCTTTTTTTAATTCATCGATAACACTTTTTTTACCTTTTATTGTTTTATAATCTGGTTTAAAATGATTTTCAATATCGACACCTAAACCATATTTACCTTTGGTAGATAAATCTCTAATATGACCTTTACTAGATGAAACGACATAATTGTTTCCTAAATATTTACTAATTGATTTTACTTTTGTAGGTGACTCTACAATAACTAAATCTTTACCCATAATTCACTTCCTTTTTTTGACTAATATAACTTATACACTACTTTGAAATGATTGTCAAATACTTTTTTTCGATATTCTATTATATTTCATTTTAATTATTTTTTTACTAAAAAAGTAAAAGGGAATGTTTTTAGACACTCCCCTTTTCGATTAATTTTTGAATATCTTCTTTAGTTAGACCGGTTGTTTTTGAAATAGTTTCAACATCAATATTTTCTTTAAGTAATTTTTTTGCTATGAGAATTGTTTGTTCCTTAATTCCCTCGGCTTTTCCCTTGTTTGTAGCTTCTTCTATTTCGTTGTACTTTACTAATGCATCCATCTTCTCTTTTTGCCATGCGTGTAAAACAAATCCATCTTTACTCATATTTATCGACGCCTCCATCAATTTTTTTAATTCTTCTTCGTCAAGAATTTGACTGGCAAGTTCATACAGTTCACTAAAGTTTCTAGCTGTTAGTATTGTCAGCCATATAACCTTTTTATCTCTGACACCATTATAGTATAAGTCACGATATCTTTCAAGGCTTTTTATGATGACACTTTCTTTAGATGAATATATCTTATTTGTGTTTAATCCATACATTACAATTGTATCTTCTAATATTTCTTCATTAGGACTCGCATTTAAATTCAGTTGATATAAGTATTTTGTTTTTAATTCTTTAAGATTTTCTCCTTTTTCAAAGATTACATTAGACATTCTATTTTTATATTTAGTATTTCGCTCAAACACATTTTCAAATTTACTTCTATTCATCTCTATATCGACATATATGGTATTATTTATGACGACAAAGATATCAACGATTTGTTCATGTTCTTTTTTATTTATAATTGGCATTTCACTATCTAATAGACTAATTTTATCTTCTTTAGATATAGTAATGGGCAAAGAGGCGTTTAAAATATGTTTTAAAATATTTTGGTTAGTTTTAAAAGTCCTTTTAAAAGCTCGATCATAGCTCAACGGAATTAATTCTATTTTTTGGTCTATTTTTTCAAAATATTCTGTGTTTAATTTTATATTAAATCTTCTCCTTTCTCGCCCCTTCTATATATAAACATACAACTTTTTATGTCTTAATTCCTTTTAGAAAATGAAAAAACTTTAATTTATAAATTATTTTTGATAAAAAGATAGATAATTTTTTGAGAGACGATCAAAATTGATTGTCTTTTTATTTATAAGCGTGTTACAATTGGGTTAGAGGTGCTTTATGACAGAAAAGGAAATGATGATTTTTGAGATGATTAGTGAAGGATGTTCTTTAAATGAAATAGCACGCAATCTATGTCTTAGTCCAAGGCAGGTACATCAAAAAATTCAAAAGCTTATAGGTGATGGTTATTTTATTAATAATTTATATTTCGACGATGGAAATATTAGATATGTTTTAGAGGAAAATGATGAAAAACATACTATTAATTTATCGCTTAATGATAGCACAAAATTTAAAGCTTTAGTTATTTCAGATATACATATTGGTAATGAACTAGAAAATCTTAGTTATTTATATAAAACTTATGATTATGCGAGAGATAATGATATTCATATTATTTTAAACTGCGGTGATCTAATCGATGGAAATTTTACGAGGGGCAAGCAAGTGGTTAGCGATATGGATGCCCAAATAGAAAGAGTTATCAATTCATATCCGCATGATAACAGCATTTTAAATATTATATGTTATGGCAATCACGATTATAGTAGCTATGAAAGTGGCCGTGATATTGCTTCTGCCATTTCAAAAAGAAGACCTGATCTGGTTAGTGGTGGTTATGGATTTTCATTAATCAATGTAGAAAGAGATCAATTTGTCTTATCTCATCCTTTAAATAACATAAGTTTTAAACCAATACCTAATAAATTAATTTTAGAGGGACATCATCATAGAATGCTTGTCAAAATAAATAGGAATAATTTTGTTATAAATATTCCTCCACTCAGTGATCTCTGTTTTGGGTGTCAAGAAAACCCAGGAATGATCGAGATGCAATTACTATTTGGAAGTGGATTCATCCATAGTGGGTATTTTAAACAGATTGGGGTTAAAAATAATTTTGAAGTTTTTAGTGAAACCAACTTAGAATTTTTCTTAAAGCACGAAAATTTGAATGAGAAAAAATTATTAAAAAAATAAGGAGTTTATTATGTTTGAAAATGAAGAAATTGTACAAAAAATAAAAGAAGAAAAAACATTAAGGGAAATGGCTGAGGATTTAAATATTTCTTTAAATGACGTCAACCAAAGAATTATGCAAGTTAAAAATAAAGGATTAATTCTCAAAAAAATTATATATGATAATGGTAATATAAGATATTTGATAAAAAAGTGGCCACAAAGAGATTCATGTGTGGCTTCAATTAAGCTTTACGATTCTTCTAAATTTTCGGCTATGTTAATTAGTGATTTACACTTTGGCAACGAATTAGAATCAATTGAGTATTTAGATACAATATACGAATACTGTAAAAGTTATGGCATTAATATAATTATTAATGGTGGGGATTTGATTGATGGGGCATTTAGTAAAGTTGATCAAGTGATTGATGATCCAGAAAAACAATTAGATTATGTAATTAAAAATCATCCATATGATAAAGATATTTTAAATTTAATCTGTTTAGGTAATCACGACTTTAGTTTATACAAATCAGGTATTGATATAAAAAAGGCCTTAGAAATGTTTAGATATGATTTGATTCCTTTAGGATTTGGAATGGGTATTTTAAATTTTGGTAGTGATCAAATTTTTATAAGGCATTTTGTTCCTGAGTATAATTTTGAACCACTTTATGGTAAACTTGTACTGGAAGGACATAAGCACAAAATGGCCTTTGCAAATAGTGACCGAGGCTTTTTGGTAAATATTCCAACACTTAGTAATTTAACGCTTGGGAAGCAAGAGTTTCCAGGGGCTATTAGAATGGATTTGTTTTTAGATAAAGATGGACATATAAATTCTGGTCATTTTGAGCAATTTGTCATAGCTGATAAGCTTACGACAGTAAATGAATCTATATTTGATCTAAGTTATTTAAATCACGATTATTTATCTGAAGGTGAAATTAGACCTAAGATGAAAAAAATCCAAACAAATGGTCAAACCCAAATTGATAAGTTTTACAAAAGATGGGGTCAAAAATAAAAGAATTCGTTTGAGAATTCTTTTTAATATTTACCACATTTACTTCCCCAGGAATCAACCAATTCATCATTACGATATATTTTAAGTAGTTCACAGGTATTAGGACAGCGATGACATTCAAAGGCTTTTGTAATAAATTTAACGTTTTTCATTTCTAAAGAATAAGTATTACCGGTTTTATTTCTTCTAGCCAAAACGGCGATTCCAATAGCCCCCATTAAATGACTATTTTCATCGACAATGATATCTTCTTTTAATATTTCTTTGAAATATTTAACGACACCTTTATTTTTTGAAACTCCACCCTGAAAAATAATTGGGCCGACTATTTTTTTACCTTTTCCAACATTATTTAAATAATTTAGAACAACACTTTTACAAAGTCCAGCAATGATATCTTCTTTGGCGTATCCAACCTGGGCTTTATGAACTAAATCTGATTCAGCAAAGACGGTACATCTAGCGGCTATTTTAACAGGATTTTTAGATTTTAAAGCATAGTTTCCAAACTCTTCGACATCAATCCCTAGGCGTTTAGCTTGGCTGGATAAAAATGAACCTGTACCAGCAGCACATAAGGTATTCATAGCATAATTTGTTATGATACCATTTTTTATTAAAATAATTTTAGAGTCTTGACCACCGATTTCTAAAATAGTTCGGACATTTGGATAAAAGGTTAAAGTACCAATCGCATGAGCTGTTATTTCGTTTTTTACAATGCAGGCTTTTAGCATTAAACCAATTAGTTTTCTAGCACTTCCGGTAGTTCCAATACCTTTTATGGCATATCCTTTTGGTAATTTAGATTTTAATATATCAAGTAATTTACGGACGGCTTCTACAGGGTTACCTTCTGTCCAAATATAAGCAGATGTAATAATATTATTATCGTCATCAATGATGACGCCTTTAGTTGATATTGAACCAATATCAACACCTAAGTAACAATCTTTCATTTATCTTTCCTCATTTCTAACATATCATAGAAGGCTTCTAATCTAGTTTGAATTCCGGTTTCTGAAGTTGCGGAATCAAAACTAAAAAATAATACTGGTTTTTGATAAATGCTGGCTATTTTATTTATAATAGGCATTGCTCCTATTTCTGGAGTACAAAAAGACGATTTGATATGTATAATACCGTCATAGTCATTTTCACATAGGTATTTACACCTTGCGATATTATCACTCGCATCGGCACCCATAGAATAAGTAAAATATTCGTTAGAATACTTTTTGTATTTTTTATATTTATGGGCTTTTTCAAATAATAAATAGTGAACATTTGTAAATCTTTTAATTTCAATATGATGTTTAGCAAGTTCTTTTTCTAAAAAATAATTAGAAAATGGTTCCATAATCGTATATAGCTCCCCTATTATGCCAATTTTTAGCCGGTTATCTGGTTTGTGAATTTTAATTTTATGGAATTTTTTTAAATATCTTTTATAGGCTCTATATAATTGCCGGTAGGTATTAACATGACTAAAGGTTATAAGCATTTCTTCTTTTAAACTTTCAAAAGATCCTTTTTCTATTTCAAAACCAATGTTTTCTCTAATATAATCGTCAATTTCATCCATATATTTGACCATTTTGATAGTAATAAAACCATAATATAAAGCTTTAATTTTAGAATATTTTGGATTAATTTGTTTTAATAGTTTATTAATTCTTTTTAAACTTGTAGTTCCTTCAGTAACTAAATTAATAATTTTACAATTATAACCTAAATCCTTTAATATTTTTTCTTGGAGTTCAGCATAATATCCATAACGGCATCCACCACCCATTTGAATTAATGTTTCCGCGCCTTTTTCTATACATTCAATCATCGTTCCTAAGGTATATTTAAAAGGAGTACAGACAAATTCTGGTGAGTGCTCGGTGCCGAGTTCAATTGTTTTAGAAGTTATCTTAGGAGCTTTTATTATTTTGTCATTTGGGAAAATATGGGATAGTAAAAAGGTGGCTGGAATATAATAATCACCCATTTGGGGGAAAGCTATCTTAGTCATTGAACCTACCTCCTAACATATCTAAGAAGCTTTCTAATCTAGTTTCTAATCCAGTAAATGAAGTACTATCATCAATTACAAGATTTAAATAAGGAATTTTGATTTTGCGCATAGCAAGTTCATTAGCTAAGCTATCAGGCGCACATGGGAAAGATGAAATGAAAATTACACCATTGATATTTTTTTCACTATAAACTACCGCCCCCAAATTATCTTTACTATATTTAAAATATAAATCTTTGGATAATTTTTTACTTAGAGGATTAGTTATTTTGGAATCAAACTTGTCTGAATATATTACTTCAATATTGTTTTTAATTAGATATTTGATGACATCTTTACCGATCATATCATCATATAAATTATAAGGATGACCAACAATTAAAATTTTTGTTTTATCTGATTTTAACTTATTTAAATTAATGCTATGATTTTTTTTGATTCTTTTTTTATTTTTGATCAAAGCATATTTATAAGCTTTTTTGATTTGACGTTTGGTTTTACCTAATTCTTTGCCAATTTTATATAAACCTTTTTTTAATGTGTTTCCTTTATCTAAATCGATATTGTAATGAAGTAATTTAGTTTGAAATTTATTTTTGACAATATCATAAGCGGCCCAGAAATTAGTACATGTTTGGTTATTATTTTTAAAATTACTAATACGAGGCACTAAAAGATAATCACATTTATCTTGTAGATAATCGACGTGGCCCAAATAATTTTTTAAAGATAAACACATTTCATCGTTGGCGATCTTTATTCCTCTATTTACAATATCTTGATTACTAATTGGACTAATTATATATGGAATATCTAAACTATCAAAAAAATCTTGCCAAAAATTCCCATAATAATAGTAAAACAGACTACGCGGAATACCGACTCTGTTCATAATATCACCAATATAAATATATTAAGGTAGTTTATTTTTTATGAATAATTATATATTTTTAGTAAATGATATTAATGGAGGTAATTTTATATGAAAAATCAAAAGATAAATTGTACAGTATATGACTGTAAACACTGTGATGTGATGAAAGATGCGTGCAAGTTAAATCAGATAAAAGTAGCATGTTGCCGAGCTACCGACGAAAAGGAGTCGACAATGTGCGATAATTATGTTAAAACAGATTTGAGTTAATTATTTATCAATTATTGATTGTGATATATTGTTGCCGAAAGAACTTGCTACGGTGCTAAAGCCCGTACCTCGTTCTTTTTTCATATATTTTAGTAAAATTTGTTTAAAAATATATATGTATTAGCGTTTATTTGGTATAATTAATAATGTGGGAGGCGTTTATATGCATATTAAATTACTAACAAATGCAGAATTTTTAGAATTTTCAAAATTATTTAAACCGGGGTCTATTTATCAAACTCCTTATTATGCATTTACAATGCATGAGGAAGGATATAGTTCAATGTTTGTGGGACTTATGGATGGTAATGTTTTAAAAGCTGCTAGTTTAATTTTAGTTTATAAAGTTAACGGATTTAAATATGCTTTAGCGCCTAGAGGTTTTTTAATTGATTATAATGATGAAGAATTAGTGACAACTTTTACAAAGTTGATTAAAAAATTTTTAGGAAAAAAAGATATTGTAGCTGTAAAAGTAAATCCAATGATTATTAGAAAAGTATATAATAGTGCTGGTCATACGGTTCAAAATAATGAATTATATGATGTGACTTTTGAAAGACTAAAAAAACTGGGATATTTTCATTTAGGTTATAACAATTATTTTGAAGCTTTAAAGCCAAGATTTGAAGCCTATATTAACTTGGATTTAGATTATATTAAATTATTTGCGAATATCGATCGAAGCTGCCGAAATAAAATTAGAAAGGCAGTGCGCGATGGTATTAAAGTATATCATGGAAATGAGGAAGATTTAAAATATCTATACGAGGAAACTAAAGGAACATATCCTAGAGGTTTACAATATTTTAAAGATTTATACAAATTTTTTGGTAAAGATAATTTGATTGACTTTTATTATAGTAAGCTTGATACAACTGATTATTTACAATATACTCAGAAACAATACAATGATTATTATAAAAAAAGTACCGAACTTAGTCATAAATTAATTAATCAAAAAGGTAATTCTGATAAAATAATTAACGAAAAACTAAATATCGATAAAAATGTGGTTAAATATCGTAATCAATTAGCTGAAGCTACTGAATATTTGAGAAAATATCCAGATGGTATTGTGACTTCTTCAGCTTTAATTATTAGATGGCAAGATGCGATATATCTGGCTATCGATGGCTATGATAAGACTTATAAAAAATTTGGAGCTAAACAACTTATGATTTGGAAGTTAATGGGAAGATATGCGAAACTCGGATATAAGAAGTTTTATTTAGGTGGCGTTTCTAATATTAATAAACCTAATAATAAGTACAAAGGGTTAAATGAATTTAAACTTAACTTTCATGCGAATGTGATCGAATATGTTGGTGATTTTGAATTAATTACCAATTCTCCACGTTATTTTGTCTATAAAAATTCATTTGGAATTACGGGAATGTTTAAAAAGTGATAACTAATTTAGTTACCACTTTTTATTATAAAAAAAGAGCTTATAGCTCGACATTGTGATAAACGTGTTGAACGTCTTCCACTTCATCTAGCAAATTAAGCATTCTTTCAAAGGTTTCTTTATCTTCTCCAGTTAATGTTACTTTGTCCTTTGGTAACATAGTTATTTCGTCTAAATCAAATTCAATATTTGGTAATTTAGCTGAAATAGCTTCTTTGATTTTATTTAAATCATTAGGCGCACCGTAAACAATAACTTCATCATTTTCAGTTTCAATGTCATTAACATCTAATCCTGCTTCAACTAAGGCATCTAAAGTATCTTCTTCAGATAGCCCTTTGAAACTAACAATGCATAAATGATCATACATGTAACTAACACTACCTTGAGCGCCCATTTTAACATGACATTTATTGATTACTGCACGAACACTACTAACAGATCTATTAACATTATCAGTTAAACAAGCAACGATAGCTGTTGAACCTGATGGGCCAAAAATTTCGTAATTTGCTTCAGTATAAGTTTCGTCAGCTCCACTATTGACTTTTTCAATAGCTCTATTAACAATATCATTTGGAACTTGTTCTTTTTTTGCTTTATCAACTAGTCTTTTTAAAGTAGGATTTCCCTCTAATTCAGTACCTCCGTTTTTAGCAGCTTGATATATTTCTCTCGCATACATTGAATATAATTTAGCTTTAGCTGCTCCTGTTTTTTGAATACTTGCTTTTCTTACTTCATATGCTCTTCCCATACTAAACTTCCTTTCTGTGCTTTATTTAAGGCATCTTTTGCAGCCTCTTGTTCAGCAGATTTTTTACTATGTGATTTACCAGTACCATAAACAATGTCATCGATAATAACTTCTACTGTAAATTCTCTATTATGTGATGGTCCAGTTTCACTTACTAATTTATATTCCAAACTACGTTTTCCAGTTTGGACAAATTCTTGTAAAGCTGATTTATAGTCATCAAAAAAATCAACTTCATGGTTTTCAATGATTGGAACAATATGTTTACTAAAAAACTCTTTTACTTTATCTAAACCTTGATCTAAATAAAGAGCACCTAAAAATGATTCGAAAATATCAGAAACTATAGCCTTACGATATTTACCACCATTTTCAGCTTCACCCTTGCCAAGTTTTAAATATTCATTTAAACCTAATTTGATTGAATATTCATAATTGGCGGTTTCACAAACATAATGAGATCTGATTTTAGTCATCTCACCTTCGTTGTACTTATTACTACGATATAAATAATCACTCATTAATAATTCTAAAACTGCATCACCTAAGAATTCTAGTCTTTCATAACTTTTAACGCCATGTTCATTAGAATAAGATGTGTGTGAAAAAGCTGTTTCATACAAAGATATATTATTAGGCTTTATTCCTAGTTTATTTAGTAGTTCCACTTAAAATCACCTCGTATATTATAACACTTATTTATGTTCTTTAAAAGATACTATATTTAATTTTATTCTAACAATTCACTTTTATTTTAACATATTATTCATTTTTGTGGCAATTAAAAAGTCATTATGCATGATAATGACTTTTTTTTAAGGTTTTTTGATAACCTTCAATTACTGCTTGAACATTATTTAATTCTTCTTCACTTAAACATTTAGAGGGACTATCTAACTCGTCGGTTAAAGATGGTAAATAGCTGGATAAAATACTTTTTATTTCTTCAGTTATAATGTTTCTGTTTTCTTGGTGCATTTCTAAACTGGCGCGAAACACGCCTTGCCTAGATTTGTTAAAAATTAAATTTTGTTCATGAAATTTTTGAGAATTAATCTTCTCTTTTTCGTAATCTTGAGCAAGTTTTTTGGTAAAAGAGGTTATTTTTCTTCTAGAAATTCTTCTTTTAAGTTTATTTTCTAAAGTGTCGTTAGTCACATAATTAACAAAGTTTAAAAAGGATGGTATTAAGCTAGCAATTCCTAAAATGTTTAACAATGTCATTCTAGTAATTAGGCCTGTACCGATTAAAAGTATACTAATTAGCAAAAACAATATAGCGTTAGGTAAATCATGTCCAGCTTTTTTAAAAAATATTTTGGCATAGGCTTGGCTTTCTAAAGGAGCCACATTGAATTGCTGGCCACCAATAATAAGTCTATTTATTTTGTGAACTTCATTTAGAGTTCCTTCAACTTTATAACTACTCCTTTTAGACAAATTTCTTGCAATAGTTAGATTTTCTAAAATTTCGAGTTCTCTTTTTTGCGGTTTTGTCTTGCTAACCTTTATTTGTTCACAAATGTCTATTTGTCTTTGCATATTGTCAATTGCTCTCATCTCATTTAAATATTGTTCATAATAATAAGATAAATTATACTGTAAATATTCTAAGTCTTTTTTATCCATATTTTGTAATAACGTTTGTAACTCTTGATTTGTCATAATATTTTCTTTTCAATTAAACAACTCATATATTACTTTTTATTGGTTTATTTGTCAAATGTTTTTTTATTTTTTAATGATAAATATTTACCTTTTACATTTACTTTTATTTTTAGTATAATTATTAAGGAGAGTATATGAAAAAGATTTTAATAAAATTAATCAAGTTATATAAAAAAATACCTGGGCCATGGCATTCTTCTTGCCGCTTTATTCCAACTTGTTCTGATTATGCGATTGAAGCAATCAATACTTATGGATCTATTAAGGGAGGAATTATGGCGATAAAAAGAATACTTAGATGTAATCCCTGGGGTGGTGATGGATACGATCCAGTTATTAAGGAGGAAAAGAATGAAAAGAATTGTTAATATATTTATTTTGGCTATTTTAGTTTTTAGTTTAACAGGATGTTTAAAAAGAGATACGATGGAAGACATTACAATTTATACAACTAATTACCCTACTGAGTATATTACTAGAAGACTATATGGAGAATATAGTACGATAAATAGTATTTATCCAGATGGGGTTAATATTAATAACTATAAACTTACAGAAAAACAAACCCAAGATTACAGTAGTGCAGATTTGTTTATCTTTAACGGTTTGAGTAATGAAAAAGATTATGTTGAGCCAATGAGAAAGATTAATAAAGATTTAAAGATTATCGATACGACTTTATATATGGAATATAATAATAGTATTGAGGAATTATGGTTAGATCCATCTAATTTTCTAATGATGGCTCAAAATATAAAAACAGGCTTTAACGAATATATTGATAGTTACTATTTAAATAATAAAATTGAAGAAAATTATGAAGAATTAAAAGTTGAAGCTTCTAATTTAGATGCGAAAATTAAAGAGATTATTTCTAATGGTAACAGCACAACGATTATAGCTTCAAGCAATTTATTTAAATATTTAGAAAAATATGGAGTAACAGTTTATTCGTTAGATGAAAGTAATACTGATGTTAATGCGATTTACAATAAAGCGGTAAATATGATTAGTAATGGCGAGATCAAATATGTTTTTACTATAGCAAATGAAGATTCTAATTCTACAGTTAAAAAGTTAATTTCAAATACTGGTGTTGAAACCCAAGAATGGAATACAATTTCTAATTTAACGGAGACACAAAGAACTAATAATGAATATTATTTTACAATTATGAATTCTAATTTAGAGTTACTTAAAAATGAATTATATAAATAACGAGCTTTATTCAGCTCGTTATTTTAATTTGTGTTTCCTTTTGAGAATCAATACGACTATTATAATTATAACTGTTATTATACTAAGAATGATAATAATGTTTTCTTCGATAAACTCCAAAAGACTAAACTTCAGATTTGCAGTTAATACAATATCTTCTTTATCAATTAAATTTTCTTGATAATATATTTTTAAAGTTCCAAGTCTCTCACCTTTTTTAGTAAAGGCAGTGATCTCTTTTTGACCATCGTAAACATACTTTATATCATCTTTATCATAATTATTTTCTAAATACTTAGTTATATTTTTTGTTGGATATAGTTTAATAGTCTTTTCGGTTCCATACTTTATTTTTATTTCAGTGAATGGAGTTTTTTTGTCAACAATCACATGATTACCATAGTTTTCAATGAAATAGTCATATATCGTTTGAGCGTCCTCAATATTATGAGGAGCTTTTTTATCATATAAAGCACCTAAAGTTACTAACATATAATTAACATCATTTTCTTTGGCAATAGTGGCTAAACATAACCCAGCATCGGTAGTTGTTCCTGTTTTACCACCTAAAATATAAGGAACATCTATTTCAAATTTTTTGGCATTACTTTGAATTGTACTATGAAATTTTACTTTCCCATCTGAAGAAGTATATTCTTTAGTCGTAATAATTGTTTTAAAGTCTTCATTTTTTAAAGCTTCTTTAAAAATTAGCGCTACTTCTCTAGCTGTTGAATAATTATTATCATCATCTAAGCCAATAACTGTACTGAAACGAGTGTTTTTTAGGTTCATTTCCCCTACTTTTTCATTCATCATTTTGATAAAATTTTCTTCACTTCCAGCAATATTTCTAGCTAAAGCCTTTGCAGCATCAGCACCTGATGGAAGTAATAGACCATATAGTAAATCTCGATAAGTGACAACCTCACCTTTAGTAAAACCAGCAGTTACAGCATTAGCTTCAACTAACCCTTTAAAGTCATCGGCAGTTAATACAATTTGGGTATCTAGATTTTCAATGTTTTCGATGGATACTAAGGCTGTCATTATTTTAGTTAAGCTGGCGATGGGAACTTTTTCATCAGCCGCTTTTTCGTAAAGGACTTCTCCACTATCCATGTTATATAAAATAGCATTTTTAGATGATATATCTAGTTCAAGTCCCTTCGCCCGCACCATAAATAATATAAAAATAAAAATGAAACTTAATACTTTTTTCATGTTACCCTCCGATATAATTATACCTTATATGAAAGAAAAAAAGAAGATAAAATTCTTATCTTCTGATTGCAACTGCGCCATAAGGCCTTAAGTGTCCAGGTGAGGATTTTTTTAAAGTATAGACTTTGGATGGATGAGCATACTTTTCAGGAATATTAAATTCTGTTTCTTCCCATGTTCGACTAGCAGCAATTAACATGCTACACTCCTCACTCGTTCTTTCGTAAATAATATACTTATCATTTATATCTTGGACTTCTAAATCAGCATTTCTTAAAAATTCCTCTTGTTTTCTTATTTCTCCCATTTGCCTAAAGAATTCTAATAATTCCTCATCTTGATTTGTTTGAGGAAAAGGTTTACGATTGGCGAGATTTCCCATACCTTGAATACCAACTTCATCACCATAGAATATAGATAAAATACCTGGCAAAAAAATTAAGACGAAGACATATGTTTCATATACTTGTTTACCATATTTATATTGTTCTTTAGTTAAAACGTAGTTTTTACACCAATCATTATCATTATTGTTTAAGTCCCAACTCCACTCACCATACTCTTGAAATTCATTACAAGAGAACAAGTTGATAGCTCTAGTAATATCATGAGTAGAAGTAAAATTCATTAAAGTTTTAATAGTATCGCTTGGATACTCATTTAAAATTTCTTTAATTATGGATTTTAGCTTATTTACATCGGCATATTTAAAATATCTTAGTAAAGCATCAACTAATAGGTAATTCATGACACTGTCCATTTCTTTACCAGATGAGATATATTCTCTATTCATTCTCATGGGGTTTTTCCAAACTTCACCTATAATAAGACCATCTTTTTTATTTCTTTTAACGGCTTTTCTGATTAAAGATATAAAGTTATCAGTCAGTTCGTCGGCAACATCTAGTCTTAAGCCATCAATACCTAAATCAAACCATTTATCAATAATACCATTTTCACCAGTGATATAATCTATCCACTCTCGAGCATTTCCGTCGCATTCTGGAAGGTTTTTCATACCCCACCAGTATTCGTATTCTATATGACCATTATTGTCGTGTTTACGGTAAAATGGACTATATTTTGAATCTAAAGATTGATAAGCTCCAAGTTCTGGATATGTTCCATATTCATTAAAATATTTACTGTCATTACCAGTGTGATTAAAAACAGCATCGAGAATTACCTTCATATCTAATTCATGAGCTTTTTCACACAATGATTTTAAGTCTTCATTATTTCCGGCATATGGATCGACCAATTCATAATCGGCAGCATCATACCGATGATTAGATTGACTTTGAACTATAGGAGACAAATATAAAATATCAACTCCTAATGATTTTAAGTATTCTAGAGACTTTTCGATTCCCTTTAAATCACCACCATAAAAATCGTTATTCCAAATACCATTTTCATCAGGGCCAATAATCATTTCTTCGTCCCAAGAATGATGGATTTTTCTTCTAGGCATTTCT
>CAWVFK010000020.1:0-11004 GCA_963928595.1 Candidatus Coprosoma sp.
AAAAAGATAAGTTTGATGCTTTAGTAAAGTATAATGAGATAGAAGATGCGAAAAAAGAAGGAAAAAGTCTTGGAATTGAAGAAGGAAAAAGTCTTGGAATTGAAGAAGGAAGGGCTTTAGGAAAAGCTGAAGGAACTAAGGAGAAAGCAATAGAAATAGCGAAAAATTTACTTAAAGAAAATGTTGATATTAATATTATTGCTAAATCAACTGGTCTAACTAAAAAAGATATTCAAATATTAAGAAATACCGACAACTAATACTTCTTGGTATTTTTTTGATAAAAGTTAATCTTTTTTCATGTTTAAGAAGGATTTTTTGGGTAGTATGGTTCTTTAGTAACGACAGGTTAATGTTAATAAGCTTGGAAAAATAAGTTTTAAATTTTATTGTGGATAAAATAATATATCACAACTTTTTTATTATTTTAATGTTTGGTTGACAAGACATTCTTGATAATTTATAGTATAATGGATAAGAGGGTGAAATTATGCGCGAACTCTTTGAAACATTAAATGAGAATATAAAAAAGCACGATGAAATTATAATTATGACACATGCAAGACCTGATTTAGATGGAATGGGGTCTGCTTTAGCATTTTCTAAAATACTAACATCTATGAAAAAGAAAAATTATATTGTTTATCCTAAGGATAAAGTTTATAGATCTTTAGAGAAAGCTTTTAAATTACTTGCAGAAAATGCGATAGAATTTGATTTTAAAAAAGAAGAAGAAATAATAAATGCTAAACATAATAAGCCATTATTAGTTATTTTGGATACTCAAAAACCTGAATTAGTGGAATCTGATAAAGTACTTAATTTAGTCGATGATAAAATAGTTATTGATCATCATATTGGAAGTTTAGATACAATTGATGATACTATTTATAAATATAATGATGCGAATAAGTCTAGTATTGTTGAGGTTATGGCCGAATATTTAAATTATTTAAAATTAGATATTGAACCTTTAATTTTGACTGTGTTACTTTCTGGTATGGTTGTCGATACTAGTAGTTTTAATATTAAAACTACAGCTAGAACTTTTGAAATGGCTGCTTATTTAGCTAAAAATGGTGCGGATTTTGTACTTATTCAAGAGTTACTAAAAGAGCCAAGGGAAGAAATGGTTAAACGATATAGTTTTATAAGTAATAGTGAAGAGATAGTTCCGGATGTTTTGATGTGCAAGATGGATGATAAAATTCATGGTAATGTAGATATTGCACTGCTTGCTAAAGAATTATTAAAGTTTGAAGATATTAAAGCATCTTTTGCAATAGGAAAATTATCTGATAGAATTGTAGGCGTTAGTGCACGTTCGATGGGAAATGTTAATGTCGGAGAGATTATGAAAAGAATTGGTGGCGGTGGTCACTTGACTGATGCTGGCGCCCAAATTAAAGATAAGTATATAGGTGAAGTAGAAAGTGAGTTAAAAAAAGTTATAAAGGAAGTGATGGAATGAGAGTTATATTACTTAAAGATGTTAAAAAACAAGGAAAAAAAGATGATATAATTGATGTTAAAGATGGTTATGGCACCTATTTAATTAATAATAAATTAGCTGTTTTAGAAACTAAAGGAAGTAGTAAGGTTTTAAGTAAACAGAAAGAAGAGGCGGCTTTGGAAGAATCATTACTTTTAAAAGATTGCGAACAAATAAAAGAAAAATTAGAAAAAATGACTTTGAATTTTAGGGTTAATACTGGTAAAAATGGTCAGGTATTTGGACAGATTAGTACAAAACAAATAGCTGATGAGTTAAAGAAAAAAGGCTTTAATATAGATAAAAGAAAGATTAAATTAGATGTTCCTATTAATACTTTAGGAACAACAAATGTTAAAGTTATTTTACATAAAAAGGTGGAGGCTACTTTAAAGATACATTTACAGAAGTAGGTGATTAGATGAATGATAGAGCGATGCCGCAAAAGATAGATGCGGAGCAAGCAGTTCTTGGTTCAATGTTTTTGAGTGAGAAAGCATTAGAACGTATTGTCGAAAGATTAAATAAAGATATGTTTTATTTGGATTCTCATAAGAAAATATTTGAAACCATAAAGAATTTAGCTGATAAAAAAGTTCCGATTGATATTACAACAGTAACCGCCGAACTTGAAAGAAAGAAATTGCTTAATCAAGTGGGTGGTGTTGAATATTTAACCCAAATAATCAATATTGTACCAACTGCGGCTAATGCAGATGAATATATCAATATTATCGAAGAAAAATTTTTGAGACGTAATTTAATTGAAGCAGGAACGGATATTGCTAATGCGGGTTTTTCTTCGACTGAAGATATTGGTGATATATTAGATGATGCCGAGAAGAAAATATTTGATGTTGTTAAAAATAGAAGAGGCTCAGAGTTTAAAACCATTCAAGATGTGTTATTTAAAGCTCAAGCTGATTTAGAAAAATTATCTTCACAAAAGGGTGAGATTACAGGTGTTCCATCGGGATACTATGATATCGATAGATTAACAGCTGGTTTTCATGAAAATGAACTTATTATAATTGCAGCTCGTCCAGCGATGGGTAAAACAGCTTTTGCCGTTAATTTAGCAGTTAATATGGCAATGAATGCAAAGAAAACGGTGGCTTTATTCAACATGGAAATGGGAGCTGAACAATTAATTTCACGTATGCTTTCTTCAGTGGGACAAATTGAGGCTTCGAAATTACGTACAGGAAAGCTAGAGCATCAGGATTGGAAACGAGTAAATGAAGCTATTAGTAGACTTGCTGATACGAAAATATTTATCGATGATACTCCTGGTATGACGGTGAGTGAAATTAGAGCTAAGTGTAGAAGACTTGCAAATTCTGAAGATGGACTTGATATTGTGATTATCGACTATTTACAATTGATTAATGGTTCGGCTAGATATGCAGGCCAAAGACAACAAGAAGTTTCTGAAATATCTAGATCTTTAAAGACGATGGCGATGGAGTTAAATATTCCGGTTATAGCTCTTGCTCAGCTTTCTAGAAGTGTTGAAGGAAGAGAAGATAAAAGACCATTACTTTCTGATTTAAGAGAGTCTGGCTCTATCGAACAAGATGCCGATATTGTTGCTTTCTTATATCGTGATGATTATTACAATAAAGAGAGTGCGATTGACGAAAATACAAGTAAAAGTGAATTTATTATTTCAAAACATCGTAGTGGTCCAACGGCAACTGTTAATTTGATTTTTAAACGAGATACTAGTTCATTTTTCAATATGGAAAATAGTCAGGTAGGTGATTAAATGAAAAAATTTAGTATAGGTTTTATGCTTACATTAACTTTAGTTGGGGTTTTTGTTTTAGGTTTTGGCTATAAAACAGCACCTGAACCAAATAATTATTATGAAGTTTATTTAAATGACGAATCTTTGGGAACAATTCGCTCTGAAAAAGAACTTGAAGATTATATTGATGAAAATGGAGCATATTATAAAAATAAATTTGATGTTGATAAGGTTTATTCACCTAAGGGATTACAAGTTAGAAAGTTAACAACTTATAGTGGCGATGTAAGTTCTGTTTCAGAAATTTATAAAAAAATTTCTAAGGAAGAACCTTTAACTATTAAGGGGTATGAATTTATTATTAAAAAACAGACTGCTGAAAAAAATACTGAAACTGAAGATACAGTTACTACGCAAAGTATATATGTTTTAGATAAAAATGTATTTAAAGATGCAGTTACGACTTTGATTAAAACGTTTGTTGGAGCTGATGCATATCAAACTTATATTGATGATAATCAAGTAAAAATTGAAACAACTGGTGAAAATATTGAAGATGTTTATGTTAGTGAAGATATTACCGTTAGAGAAACTAATATTCCAGTAAATGAAACTATTTATACAGATTCGACAGAACTTGCTAATTATTTACTATATGGTAAGGATCAAACGGCAACAGAATATACGGTTCAAGCTGGGGATACAATTGAAAATGTTGCTTTTAATAACAAAATTAGTCCGGAGGAACTTTTACTTTCTAATACGGCATTAACTAGTACAACTAATTTGTTATATCCTGGACAAAAGTTAAAAATAGTCGAAACTAATCCACAAATTAGTGTGGTAGAAGAATCATATGTTGTAGAAGATATTGAAAGTCAGTATACGACTGAAGAAAGATACGACGATAATACGGTTATTGGACAAGATAAGGTTATTCAAGAAGGAGAAAATGGCCTTGAACGAGTATCTCAAAAAGTAAGAAAAGTTAATGGAATTATTAACTATGTAGATCCACAAGGTAAAACAGTATTAAAAGAACCAGTTAGTAGGATTATTGTTAAAGGAAATAAATATATACCAGATGTTGGTAGTACGACAAGCTGGGGATGGCCAACAGACAGTGGATGGACACTTAGTAGTGGTTATGTATGGAGAACAAATCCAGTTACTGGTAAGCGTGAGCTTCATGGTGGTCTTGATATAAGTGGTACAGGATATGGTTCAAAAATATATGCGACAAATAATGGTCGTGTTAAAGAAGCTAGTTATCATTATAGTTATGGTAATCATGTTATTATAGATCATAATAATGGCTATTTAACATTATATGCTCATATGTCTAGAATAAATGTTAAGGTTGGTCAAGTAGTAGCTCGTGGTGATGTTATTGGTTATGTTGGTATGACGGGAACGGCAACTGGTCCACATGTTCATTATGAAATATGGAAAGGTTGCGATTATTGCCGAATTAATCCGATGAGTATGTACTAATGAAAATTTGTGTTTTAGCAAGCGGAAGTAAAGGCAATTCGTCATACATTGAAACTGATAAAACTAAATCACTTGTAGATTTAGGAATGAGTGCGGGTTATATTGCTAAATCTTTGAAAGGTATTGGTGTAGACCCTTCTGAAATTCAGAGGGTCTTTATAACTCATGCTCATACTGACCACGTGGCAGGTTTAAAAGTGTTTTTGAAAAAATATCATCCTGTAGTTTATTTAACTAAAAAGATGGAAGATGAGTTAGGAATTGAAATAGAGGATAAAGTTTATATTGATGATAATACCTCGATTGATGATTTAGATGTGACAGTTATAAAAACATCACATGATGCAGCTGATTCTAATGGATATGTGTTTAGTTCTGGTGGTAAATCGATAGTTTATATTACAGATACTGGTTATATTCATGTGAAAAATTTTGAGAAGCTAAAGAATAAGAGTTTATATGTATTTGAAAGCAATCATGATGTTAGATTACTTAGAGAAGGAAAATATCCTTATTATTTACAGCAACGAATTTTAAGTGATAAAGGTCACTTGTCTAATAAAGATTCAGCTTATTATTTATCTAATTTTATCGGTGATAAAACTGAACAAATTATTTTGATTCACTTAAGTGAAGAAAATAATAAGCCAGAAGTGGCTTTAAAAACATTACTTGATACTTTAGAGAAAAAAGGTGTTAGAGTACCAAATATTGAGATTGCTATGCAAAGAGAAAGTACGGAGTTAATAGAATTATGAAAATAATATGTGTTGGAAAAGTTAAAGAAAAATTTTTTGTAGATGCTATAAATGAATATAGTAAAAGAATTTCTAAATATACTAAATTAGAAATACTTGAGATTTCAGATGAATCTAATGAAAGTATAGCTATGAAAAAAGAAGGAGAAAAGATACTTTCTAAGATTAAAGATAATGACTATGTTGTTACTTTAGAAATAGAAGGAAATAGCTTAACTTCTTTAGATTTTGCTAAAAAAATAGATAATAATTTTAATAGTAATAAGAATTTAACTTTTGTGATTGGTGGCTCTTATGGCTTGGATGAATCTGTTAAATCGAGAAGTGATTATAAATTATCGTTTTCTAAATTTACTTTTCCTCATCAATTATTTAGGGTGATATTACTTGAACAAATTTATAGAGCATATAAAATAAATCACAATGAAAATTATCATAAATAATTTTGGACATTTTTGGAGTTGTATTCCTAAAACGTCTATTTTTTTAAACATAAAACGTGAAATTCTAGGTGTGAAAAATGCATAAAAACGTGAAATTTGATATCTAAAAAGCGCATAAAAACGTGAAACTTTGTTGTATATTGTATAAAAAAGTGTATAATATTATTAAGGGGGATTTTTATGGAAAGAAAGTTTTACGAACAATTACTAAATTGGAAAAACAAAAATGTGCTTACTCCACTTATGGTTATTGGAGCTAGGCAAGTAGGAAAGACTTATATAATTAATGAGTTTTGCCAAAAAGAGTTTGATGATTATATTTATATTAATTTGCTTGACAATAAATCTATAGTATCTTTTTTTGCGGAAGA
The DNA here is from genome assembly GCA_963928595.1 of Candidatus Coprosoma sp. Taxonomy (GTDB): domain Bacteria; phylum Bacillota_I; class Bacilli_A; order RF39; family UBA660; genus Coprosoma. The sequence goes on from CAWVFK010000020.1 coordinate 6,309, forward strand.
TATAGATACTAAAGATAAAATTGAAAAAGTGAAACTTTATTTAAATAGACAAATTACAGAAAATACAGTTATATTTTTTGATGAAATTCAAGAGTCTGAGCAATTAATTTCTGCCTTAAAATATTTTTGTGAAAATGATTTTCCATATAAGATTGTGTGTGCAGGCTCTTTGCTTGGCGTAAAATTAAATAGATTTAAATCATCTTTTCCAGTTGGAAAAGTAAGAATTTTAAAAATGTATCCGATGGATTTTGAGGAATTTTTAATTGCCCTAGGTGAAGAGATGGCTATTAAACAAATTAAGTCTTGTTATGAAAATAATGAACAAATGCCTTTGCCTTTACACGAAAAATATTTAAAGTATTATAGACTTTATTTATGCTCTGGTGGTATGCCTAGTTCTGTAGATAATCTTATAAAAAACAATCTTGATATTTTAAATTTTGATAGAGAAATTTTAAATTCTATTGTTATTTCATATTTAGCTGATATGACAAAATATGTTACGAATAAGTTTGAAAGTGCAAAAATAGAAAGAATATACAATACAATTCCTAAACAATTATTAAAGAAAAACAAAAAATTTATGTATTCATCTGTAGATAAAGATGCAAGAAAAAGAGATTATTATATGAGTTTAGAATGGCTTATTTCAAGTAATTTGGTCATTCCATCATATCATGTTAATAAATTTGAAGTTCCATTAAAGGGATATATGGATAGTGACAATTTTAAATTATATTTAAGTGATGTTGGATTACTTTCTTCTATTTTAAATATTTCTTATAATAGACTAGTTTTAGGTGATAAATTAGAATATTTAGGAACCATAGCCGAAAATTATGTAGCTAATGAGCTTGTCTGTAATGGATTTGATTTATATTATTATAGTGTAAATCAAGTTGTAGAAATTGATTTTTTAATAGAAACAGATAATGGAGTGATTCCTATTGAGGTGAAAGCTTCTGATAATGTTAAAGCTAAAACTTTAAATTATTATATGGAAAAATATAAACCAAAGTATGCTATTAGGATATCTACTAAAAATTTTGGGTTTGATAATAATATTAAGTCAGTACCTTTATATGCTACATTTTGTATAAAAAAACAATCTTTAAACAGTTAATAAACTATGAAATTGAATAAAAAATATATAAACTACCCATTATTAAATTGAAGGGTGGTTTTTAAATGAAAAAAACAGTTGTTTTACTTTTGATTATTGGAGTATTTTATGTGTTTATATCTGATACTTTAGCTAAAAATTTAACAATACCTGCTGATGCAATTAGAATAAGAATTATTCCTAATAGTAATTCGGCGTTTGATCAAGATATAAAATTAAAGGTTAAAGATAAATTAGAAATTACAATGTACGATTTGCTTAAGGATGCTGAAAGTTCTGAAGAGGCAGAAGAGATAATTAAAAATAATTTAGAATTAGTAGATAAAGATGTTAAGAAAATTTTGAGTGAAGAAAATTATGATAAGGGTTATAAAATAAATTTTGGAGAAAATTATTTTCCAGAAAAAGAGTATAAAGGAGTTAAGTATGAGGCGGGTTATTATGAATCGTTGCTTGTTACTTTAGGTGAAGGTGAGGGTGATAATTGGTGGTGTGTTTTATTTCCACCTTTATGTTTAATCGAAGGAGAAGAAAATACGGAAGTAGAATATAAATCCATTGTAATGGAATTATTAGAAAAATATTTGTCCTAATATAAAACTAGTACCATAAACTTTTAATAAGAGGTGAAGTTATTATGCTACTAGTTTTTTTGATGGCTATCAGTTTAAGTATGGATGCTTTTTCTTTGGCATTAGCTTATGGAACTTTAGGAATGAATAATAAAGATAAATTTATCTTATCTTTGGTTGTTGGTTTATTTCATTTGATAATGCCATTACTGGGAATGCTTGTGGGTGAGCTAATTTTATCTTTATTTAAATTTAATGCGGATATTGTGGTGGCGATTATTCTTTCTTTTATTGGAATTCAAATGATTGTATCTTCTTTTAAAAAAGATGAAGAATTAAAGCCGTTAAAATTGAGTGAGTTTTTTCTTTTTGGTTTAGCTGTTAGTATTGATAGTTTTTCACTAGGCATAACTTTACCAAATATGGGAGTAAGTATGATAATTTCACCATTTATTTTTGCAATCACAAGTGCGATATTTACTTTTGTCGGCTTGTTTATTGGTAATAAAATTGAAAAATTACTAGGAAAAATTGCGACAATAATTGGAGGCGTGATTTTGACGTTGATTGGTCTTGTTTTTGCAATATAATTGTCAAGAAAATGCAAAGATATTGGTAAATTTTAAAGAGTGTGTTAAAATAAATTGAAAGGTGATTGATATGGATAAAATTAAAGTTATTGGTAAACAAACTTTAAGTGGAAAAATATATATAAGTGGTTCTAAGAATAGTGTTGTTTCACTACTTCCGGCTGCGATACTTTCTGATGAGGTGGTTATAGAAAAGGTACCACATATTTCGGATGTGGTTAATTTAGAAGAAATTTTAAGATTTTTGAATGTTAAATTTTCTTTAGAGAGTGGAACGATTCATATTGATAGTACAGAGATGATTAACAAGCCAATTACTGAAGAATATTCTAGTAAACTTAGAGCATCTTATTATTTTATGGGAGCTATGCTTTCAAGGTTTAAAAAGGTAGAAATTAGCTTACCTGGAGGATGTCATATTGGGGCTAGACCAGTTAATTTTCATTTAAAAGGTTTTGAAAAATTAGGAGCTAAAGTTACAGTTAAAGATAATTTATATGTGATAGAAGCAGATAAATTAAAAGGAGCAACGATTGATTTACCTTTTCCTAGTGTTGGGGCGACAGTTAACATTTTACTCGCATCTGTTCAGGCTGAGGGTACAACAATTATTAATAATGCAGCTAGTGAACCAGAAATTGGAAATTTGATAGAATTTTTAAATAGTATGGGTGCGAAAATAAAGGGAGCAGATACTAATCGATTAGAAATTATGGGAGTTAAAAAATTATCTGGTGGAAAAGTAAAGGTTATTCCAGACCGAATTGAAGCTGGAACTTATATTTTAGCTGGAGTTATGAATGGTAAGAATTTAGAAATATGTGATGTTAGACCTGAACATTTAACTAGTTTTTTTGAAAAGCTTAAAGAAATGGGCTGCGATTTTAAAATAGATGGTGACAAGGTTATTACTAATAAAGTAGAACATTTGAAACCAGTTAATATTGAAACAGCAGTTTATCCTGGTTTTCCTACTGATTTACAACAACCGATTACGACTTTGCTTTTACTTGCTGACGGTGAAAGTACGGTTAAAGAAACTATTTATGAAAATAGATTTCAAAATACGAAATATTTAAATGAGATGGGAGCACATATTGAAGTTAATGGCGATACAATTAAAGTATATGGACCAACATCTTTAACAGGAAAATTAGTTAGGACAAGTGATTTAAGAGCTGGGGCGGCTTTAGTTTTGGCGGCTTTAACAGCTGAAGGGGAAACGACTATTACCGATATAAAACATTTGCTTAGAGGTTATAGTGATTTAATTAAAAAGTTTACAAATGTTGGGGCTAAAATATGGCTCGAAGATGAATAAATAAATTTGTAATTAATATAGTTAAAGTAGATTAATATCTACTTTTTATTGTGAGGGATTTTATGAAAAAAATATTAATTATAGGTTTAGTTTTGCTTTCAATTTTTTTGATTTATTTAGCTAATATGGATAAGGAAGTTTATTATGTAGCTTTAGGAGATTCTTTAGAAAGGGTGTATTTGGATAACGGAGAAGTTTATGGCTATTCACATTATATTAAGAAATTTTTAAAGGATAAGGATTTATTGGAACGTTATTCTGATGATTTTGCGAAAGTAGATACGCGAAGTACCGATATAATTAGTGATATTAATGAAAATAAAAAAGTGACGACAGCTAAAGGCAGTTTTAGCTTAAAAAATGCTTTGATTAAAGCAGATTTAGTCACTTTAAATATTAGTAATGAGGATGTTTATGAAAAACTTAGGGATTCTAATATTGTATATAATGAAATATACGATTATATTGATGATTTGGCTTATGATTTGGATAATTTATTTAGTTTGATGAGGGAGTATTGTAAGGAAGATATTGTCTTTATTGGAGCTTATAATCCGTTTACCAAAAGTGATAATGAAAATATAAGTGATATCTTAGATTATTTGAATAAAAAATATAAAGATGTATGTGCGGAATATGACGTGATATATGTTGATATAAGTGATGTTAATGTGATTTCGGAGAATACTTTAAAAGAAATTGGAAACAAAGTGGTTATAAATATGAGTAAAAATTTGTTTGAGACTTGATTTTTATTAATTTGTTTGCTAGAATATACTTGCATTAAATTTCTATGACTTGTTTTAGTCATGGCGGAAGGAGAGATAAGTATGAAAAAAGGCATTCATCCTGAATATATGGATACCAAAGTAACTTGTGCTTGTGGTAATACATTCACAGTTAGATCTAACAAGCCTGAACTAGAAATAGAGGTTTGTGATAAATGTCATCCATTTTTTACTGGTAAACAAGGAACAGTTAAGAAAGCTGGTCAAGTTGAAAAATTCAATAAAAAATATGGATTTACTACAGAAGCTAAATAATTGGCTTTTTTTTATTATAAAAAAAGCCTTTTATGGCTTTTGAA
>CAWVFK010000021.1:0-18576 GCA_963928595.1 Candidatus Coprosoma sp.
ATTAAATTATAAAACCCCAATTCAATATAAAATTGACTTAGGGTTCTAACTTTTTTAAACTGTCTACTTTTACTTGACTAGTTCAAATCACTCTATTTTTTTCTTTGATATTTCCTTTAGCTTTTAAACTTAAATTAGTACTAAAAGCTGCATAACCCACACACAAAAACAGTAATAATGACAAACTTCCTATTATTAGAATTTTCTTCTGTTTTTTTCTTTTGTGCCTATATCTTCTCATAATCTACCACCCACCATAAAAAATTATAGACTAATTTAGGCTGACAGTCAATAGACTTATTTCGTCTAATGTACAATGACGATGGAGGACAAAACATGAATAGATTAAAAGATTTAAGAGAAGATAGAGATTTAAAACAAACAGAAATTGCCAAAGAATTAGGTATCAGTCAAAGAGGATATTCACACTATGAAACAGGTGATAATAATATACCAACTAACATATTAATTAAACTCGCCTATTTTTATAACACTAGTATCGACTATATTTTAGGTATTACAAATATAAAAAAGCCTTATGAAAGAATCTCAAAATAAAAAAGCGGTGGTGAAACCCGCTTTGTGAGTATAGTCGAGAAAAAACTTAATTAATCATCTATCACTTCCTTTAAAAGAGTTCCTTTTAAACTCTATAATAATCATACTAAATAGTTATGGAAAAAATTTGATAAAAATGTGGAAAATTATGGTACCCTAAACGGGTACCATTTTTGTTCTATAATCTTTTACCCGTCGAACTTTTCCTTCGGGTATTTCTATTGTCTTAATATCGACAATATTTATATGACCTCTAATTCCAAATACCTTCTTAAATTCTTCCTCTATTTCTTTTTCATACTCTTTTAGATACTTTTGATACATGAGCTACAATAATAAATAAAATTAATATTTCCTTCGCATTGTCAAAGTATTTTACTCTCATTATCTATCCTCACTTTTCTTCAAACACTTTAATTTTATTCACAAAATATTAAATTAACGTGAAAGAAAATAAAAAAGGATTTGAAAAACATATGAAAAAAACCTCAAATTAATGAAGTTTATTTAAAATAAATTGCTCTTTTCCCAAATAAATTATACATTTTTTGAAACTGTGTTCTACCATATTTCTTAATGCTTCCAGTATACGGATCAGATACATAGACATAGTTATCATTAAATCCGACAATTACTACACTGTGCAAATTACAAATCCAATTTATCGTTTTCCCAGAAGCTTTATGAGTCCAGTTCGCACAAACTGATGTATTTTTTAAATTGATTGATACCCAAACTTGAACTGGTTTTCCACTTCTCACAAGCTCTAAAACCTGACTCAATGAATGCCCAGTATAATCAGTCATACCTGATTTATACTTACTAGCTAAATTAATAATCGGTTTTTGATAAACACCATAACCATGGGCATCTCTTGGATCACCCACAAATTCAATTTCCGGATCTCCACCATACCTTATACCATTTTCCCAATGTACTCCATCACCCTTTTTTAAATTATTAACTAACGTTTCTGGAGAAACATTCACACCATAATACTTAAGCATTAAATATAAAGCAACCGTTTCACAGCCATTTGGATAATTCGGAAATTGACTATAAGTTGGAAAATTATTAATCATTACCGTTTTAGCCTTAACCGTTATTTTTCTTTCTCGAACCGTTTCGTTGCCAAGTTTATCTGTAACTTTATAATATATCTTATAAGTCCCTGGTGTATTATAATTAACTTTTGAATCATCGACAGTAAACCCTAAATCACCAAACCTGTCATCTTTAGCTGAAACATTCTTTTTTAAATCAGATTTGCTTCCCACATACACACTTAAATTAGTAAGGCCACTAAACTTAACTGAACCTTTATATTCTAAAATTGTCAATTTGGCTTTTTTGCTAGTCTTATTATTATATTCATCAGTAGCTGTAATCTCGACTTCGTGTTCTCCAGCTACTTTTTCAATCTTACTCATCTTCAAATCAACATTAGATAAATCTTCAACCTTCTCGACAAACTCTTCTACTTTAGGTAAATCTTCATCTAAATATTTCTGAACATCTTTAACCTCTAAAACAGGTGGTGTCGTATCTTTAATAGTTACTTTAATTTTAAACTCTTCACCATCGATGGTTAATGTAAGTTCATGCTCTCCAACTTTTTTCAAACTACTTAATTTAGGTTCAAACTTAACATTCTTAAAATCATCTTTTAAAATATAATCTAAAGTTAATTCTTCACCATATTCAATAGTAATATCATCGTTAATCTTTTTAGAAATTTCACTTCTTTTATAAAACTTATATCCCAAAAAGCTTAAAATTAAAATAATAATTACTATTAAAATAATCAAGATAATCTTTTTTATCGTTCTTTTTTTCTTACTTTCCTCATGTTCTAAAGCTACTTCCATTATTGTTTTTTTATGCTTTCTACCTTCTACATGATTACTCATTTTAATTTCTTTACTATTTATGTCATTATCTAAAGCAGTAATTTTTTTCTTGTTTTTTACATTCTTATTTCTTTTCTTACTACTCATTTATTTCACACTCACTACACATACATTATATAATAATAAAATAGAAAAAGCTAGAGTAAATTCTAGCTAAATCTTTTTAAGTGTACCCTTTTTAAGCATATTAAGTAATTTAATATTTTGTAATGCTGTTCCTTTATAATTACTTATACCATTTGCTGCAGCAATTCTTTTTCTATTTACAAAACTTGAATCTACGCCTATTGATTTCAAACCATCGACAAAAGATAATCCTTTATAATCCGTTTTATAATAGGTAGCTCCTAAACTACCACCTTTTAAAACTCTAAGTAAATCCTCATTCTGTTTAGCTGTTCCTGTATAAGTATCCGTAAAACCAGCTTCCCTATAAAGCTCTTTCCTAGAATCAAATGAACTATCATAACCAACTGACTTTAAACCATCAACTATTGAGGTACCATTATAACCACTTAAATCTGGTAACTCTCCTCTATCTTCAGAATCTACATCATCACCACGATTATCAAAAATATTTCTATAAAGTATGTCCATATCGACATTACCACTTATACCATTAACTTTGCCAGACGAAGTATACTGCCACATATCATATTTTCCTTTGTAAGTATTAGTATCATTATATTGAGCTACCCAAATCGTATATTTATCTTGTAACTTTTCGTAATCTAAATAAGTTGTAAAGAAATACTTGTTCGTATAAACTCCAGCCCAATAACCTGCTTTCTCAATCTCATCACAAAAAGCTTCACACATACTAGTTAAAGTATTTTTACCCAAATTATTCTGAGACTTATCTTCTATATCATAATAAACAGGTAAATTAAGTTCTCGTCCATTCAGCCACTTTAAAGTAACTTCTGCTTCTTTTTTCGCATCAGCCACACTCTTCGCATAAGAATATAAATATACGCCTGTTGGTATTCCTACTTCCCTAAATCCTTTATAGTTAGCTTCAAACTTTTCATCCTTTTGATTTTCATACTGACCATAACCAATACGGATTATAACAAACTGAACACCTGCATCCTTAACTTTTTTAAAATTAATATCACCTTGATATTTAGATACATCTATTCCTCTATATTCCATTTTTTCGCCTCCTAACTTTATATATGAAAATAAATAAAGAATGAAACCGCAAAAAAACCACAAAGACTATTTTTTCATAACTCTTTGTGGTAATAACATCTTAACCTTTTTAGACACTCTATATTCTAAAGAATTATCATCATTCAAAGACACATATGCATGATCGCCATCATGATTAAAACCTAACCTTGGTTCACCGTTTTCAAAAATAACTTTAAAATAATTAGTATCAAATGTTTCTATATACTTACTATATTTATGAACATCGAATTTTTCACCATCTTTATAAAGTAACTCTGATACAGCTTTTAAAGTACTTTTACCAGGTAATCCTTTAAGTATCGTCACTTCAAACATTCCATCATTTATTTCGGCCTTTGGAAATAACTTAAATCCCGCAAACGTCTTAGTATTTGACACAAGCATTGTAAGAGCAGATGTAATCTTATGTTCTCCATCTATTTCATAACTAATCTTAAGTGGTTTATGAATAACATCAGGAATACAAGATAATCCAATTAACCCCGAAAATATATAATATCCCATTTTCCCAAACGTCTTTTTAAAACTTTTTGGTGTTTCATAAGTTAAATTAGTAAATGTTCCACAACATGAAACATAAGCAAAAGGTACATCATTTGCCGTAATCATATCAACCGGTACTACCATACACTTATTTAAATTCTCATAAAGTCTAATTGAAGAATAAACGGATCCTTGATATAATCCAAAATTATCAGCTGTATCATTAGCGGTACCAGTCGCAATATGAGTATAATCAGCTTTCTGTGAAACCTCACCAAAAGCCCTAAAAGCCTCTCCTAAAGTTCCATCACCACCCATAGTAACTACTAAGTTACTATCTTCATTTGCTTCTTTAACTAGTTCAATCACCTGTCCTGGATATTTGCTCTCCAAATCACAAACTTCCACGTTTTGTTTTTTTAAAGTTGCATCCATACTTCTTAAAACATCATCATTCATACCCGTCGCATTTGGGTTATATATTATTGATGCACGCATTTCATCCACCTCATAGAAAAAGATTATACATCAAAATATCTAAATTGACAAATTGACATATAATCTAGAAATCCACATATTCATTTGTATTATAAAGTGTGCCATCAATCTCAATAAAGATTGTATACTTACCAATTAAACCATCTTTATTAATATACTTAGTAGCTGTAATATTTTCCTCATCATCAGAATTATTTCCTAAATCGACACACAAAGCTGTATAAGGTGTCTTACTAACTCTCATTGAATAAATATTTTCCATCATATCTTTATACAAAATTATATTAACTGGTGTCCCTTTCTTAAATGTTCCAGTTACGACCAATCTGTCTTTTTCTTTTGTAATCTTAATATTATGTTTTTTATAATCTTCATCAATACTTTTTCCATTAAGCATAAATGAAAATTTCTGATCATCTAAATCTGTTAATCCTAAACTACCAAGATGCTTTGCTTTACCTAAAGAAAACTTTCCATCATATAAGCTCATCTTCTCTACTCGGTAATTATTGGTTGGAAGTACCATTTCAAATATAACCTTTCCATCTAAAAGTTCGGCCGTATCACTAACCAAAGTATCTGAACTAGCTATACCCGCCGGCTGATTTTGAATTTTACCATTCTTATAAGAAATACCACCAGAATGCACGATATAATGATTCTTATCTAAATAGTCGACATCGGAAATATAAGGAGAATAAAATTCACTACCTCTTTCCTTACCATATTCAAATACTTGCTCAGCTGTCATATTTTTTGTATCAATTTTATACATTACTCCTCTAGAGTAACTTTCTTCTGCCAGCACATACTCATCTTTATTTTTCGACTTATTATTACCATTATCAAATAAGAACACATAACCTTCTGGAGTTATCATTGCCGCATGTTGTGACCACTGCCACTCACCATTAGAAAGTTTAAAGAAATATTTTTGATATTCCTCACTCCAGTTAGTACTATCACCTAATATCCAATTGAGTTTTCCAGTATCATAATCTATATTAATAACCACATCTTGATGTCTACCAGATAACGTAATCGAATTAGTCTTCTTATCATACCAAACTGAATTATTGTGAAACCAATCATAATTAGTCCAATTTTCACTCTTACCATCTTCCATATTTAAGATATCTTTTAAATCAAAAGTTTTAACAATATTACCCGTTTCACGATCTAACTCTACTACATAATCTTCAACCGTACCACTATCATTATCAAAATCATCAGAAGCTACAAGTAGATTACCGTTCTCCATCTCAAAGTAATCATGATGATATCCTCCAGGTAAACTATACTCTGTATAAATCTTACCAAGCATATCCATCTCATATAAACCGGTTGAATAATAAGGAGTATTAACTAATCTTTCCGTACTTAAAAGTAAATGTCCATTCTTAAGACGATTAACCTCCCATATCGCACTTTCGTCTAAGTACCATCTAACATCACCGTTCACATCATAAGCACATGTATATCCCTTTGATGAAGGTGTGAAAAAATATAAATCATTAGTAAGCTTACTTTCATCTTTCGTAACTTTAGTTGGCATTATAAAGTCATCAGGTAATTTATCAGTTTCGATTTCTAAAGTATTTTCCTCATCACCAGCTTTAATTAGAACTTCATTTTTTCTTCCTGCATAAAGCCCATAAACCGGAATATAATGAACCTTACCTTTATCAAATGTATGCGAATAAGTAGAAAGCTCATCTTTTCCTTTTATTCTAATACTTACACTTTCTTCATCTTTAGTTTCAAAAATAACTAAAGCTGTAAGTGGTGAATTACCATAAGGGTTTAAAATAACATTAGGATTATTTATTGTATAACCTTCACTTTTAAATTTGTCCTCGATATTAGCCTGATCTTCTATTAAAGTAGATACATAACTAACCTCATTATCTCCTTCACTAGCTAAACTCATAACTCTAAATAAAATTAGTGTTATTATTAATATAACTGCTACTATCAAAACTATAATCTTCTTTTTACTCATAAGTCCTCCTATATTTAAAATTATAACACACCATACAAAGAAAAAGAAGATAAAATCATCTCTTTAAAAACTTAATTTTATATAAATGTTATTTATAAATACCAACAGCTGTTACTTTATTAGGTACATCTTTTAAAATAACTGAATTGGCTCCTATTTTAACATCATCACCGATATTAATATTGCCAAGTACTTTAGCTCCTGCCCCAATCATTACTCTATTTCCAACATTAGGATGTCTTTTTCCCCATTCCTTTCCTGTACCACCTAAAGTAACTCCATGATAAATTACTACATCATCACCAATAATACACGTCTCACCAATTACCACTCCAAAACCATGATCAATAAATAATCTTTTACCGATAAGTGCTCCTGGATGAATTTCAATACTTGTAATTCTTTTTCCAAATTCCATCCAAAACCTCGCCCAAAAATAATGCTTTCTCAAATAAAAATAACGTGAAAATTTATAAAACACTATAGCCCAAAAACCAGGAAACAAAAATACCTCTAACTTATTTTTTAAAGATGGATCATTTCTTTTGACAGCCTCCAAAAATTCTCTATATAACTTCATTATATATCACCTATTATATGATATTAAATGTCTAAAGTTTAAACATAATTAAACAAACTAAAAAACTCAATTTTATTCCAAATTGAGTTTCTTATCCATAAATCTATAACTAATATAGTAGTAAACACCACCTATCAAAGCAGTAAAAACCATAAAGATAGAAAAGAAAGTAATTAAATCCTTCATCATAAACACACTATTATCTAAATTAGAAATAAATGTCGGATTAATAATCATAATTATACCGAGTAAACCCAAATATAAAAATTCCATTACGAAATAAAATATCAACCCCCACACAACCGAACTTACCAACTTATTTGAACTTCTACTATAACCTATCGCAATAGCTGCATAAACCATTAAAATAGTTGCAACATAACCTATAATACCATAAACAATCATAAAAAGTAAAAATTCATAAACTGACATTCCATAAATAGATAAATTAAGAACTTTTACTACATCAACAAATAATCCTTTTTGATAAAAAGCAACTATTAAACTAATAATTAAAACTAAAGCAGTCATACTAAATGTCACTAATGAAGCTAATACCTTAGAAAATAATAATGTTCCTTTTTTTACCGGAAGAGTATGAGTTAAATAACCTTCATCTTTAAACAGATTTTCTAAATAATATTTTACCGAAAATATTCCATTCAATACAAAAGATAAACATGATAACACTACTAAAGCTACTATCATCAAACCACATATTATAGCAATAATTGAAACATTATCGAAAAAACCTAATAACCTAATCATTATTCCAAGTCCAAATAATACCGCATATAATGGAATTAAATATCTACATAATGCTTTCAAATCATATTTTAAAACTTTACCTAACATCTAAATTCCTCCCTAAACACTTCATCAATTGATTTGCCACTTTCCTTACGCATTTTATCTGCACTTTCACATCTTACAATTTTACCATCATCAATAAATATAACTTCATCTAATACTCTTTCAATATCACTAATTAAATGCGTTGACATAAGTATCGTTGAACCTTCATCAAAATTACTCAAAATAGTATCTAAAATATAATCACGTGTTGCTGGATCAACACCACCCATTGGCTCATCCAAAATATAAAGCTTAGCTTTTCTACTCATTACTAATACTAATTGAACCTTTTCTTTCATTCCTTTAGACATTGTCGATAATCTATCATCAGCTTTAATATCTAAATTATCAAGTAATTTATAAGCTTTATCTTTATCAAAATCTTCATAAAAATCACTAAAGTATTCAATAATATCCTTTACTTTCTTATGCATACTTAAATAAGTTCGCTCAGGTAAATAAGAAATTAACTTCTTTGACTCTACTCCAATTTCATTACCATTAACTAATATTTTCCCTTTATCTATAGATAAAAGTCCATTAATAGCTTTAATTAATGTCGTCTTACCACTACCATTCTTACCAAGTAAACCAATAATCTTACCACTTGGTAAACTTAAATTAACATCTTTCAAAATTTCTTTTTGCCCATAACTTTTACAAACATTCTTACACTCTAATAACAAATTATTCATTCCCTTCTATCATCTTGATAACCTCTTTTAAACTATAGCCCAAATCTTTCATATCATTTATATAAAATATAGTTTTTTCTTGAGCTAAACTTTCCAAATAATTTTTAATTGTTTCTTTTTTTTCAGTAACAAACTTCCCGTTAGTTCGTTCTGTATAAATTAGTTCTACATCCTCTAATTCACTTAAAGCTTTTTGAACGGTATTCGGATTAACTTTATACATAACGGATAATTCTCTGACTGATGGAATCTTTTCACCAGCTGAGTACTTACCAGTAACAATGTCTAAAGCTAATCTTTGAAATAGCTGTAAATAAATAGGCATCTCATTATTAAATTTCAACTAATCACCTCACTGTACTAACACAATAATACAATAAAATTATAAATTTGTCAACAAAAAAACTTACTTAAAATAAATTAAGTAAGTTAATAACCAATAATGGCGGAGCAGGAGGGATTTGAACCCTCGCGCCGGTTACCCGACCTACACCCTTAGCAGGGGCGCCTCTTCAGCCTCTTGAGTACTACTCCAATAAGACTACGTTTATAATTTTACCTTAAATAGTCTAATATGTCAATCATTATCTTTTAAAATGTTTCCCACCTTTATCTTCAGAATGATATTCATTCACATTATCATGCCTCAAAGCATATCTATAAGCATACTGTTCGAATCTTAACCTATTTAAAAACACCTTATTAATCATCCTAAATAATAAACTACCACTACCAACAATCATCCCACTTATCAAACTACTATCTGATTTAGTTAAAACGCCATAAGTCATACCAGCTAATCCAACCCCAAACATATAAAGTCCACCACGAACATTATCTTGCTTTTTCTCTATCTTTTGATTAACTTCTTCTAAACTTTGCTCAATATATTTTCTCGTCTGCTCTGTCATTACAATCACACCTCTTTAAAATACCGGAAATATTATATCAAAATATTTTTAAACTTAAAAGAAAAAACTCAAAAAAATGAGTTTTACATATCTTTTTTATTATTATCTTGAATATGTGCTGGAGCAGTAGCTTCTTGTTTTACTGTTTGTTCTAATAAATTTTTCTGTTTATTATTCATATTTTGTTTCTTATTTTTTTTATTTTTACAGCTCATAAATATTTCTCCTTTCTATTTTTATTATGGATAAATAAAAAAAAGAAATACTAAAAAGTATCTCTTATCTAATTTTAATATGAATTTCCCTTAACTGTTTTTCAGTTACTTCGCTAGGTGCACCCATCATCATATCTTGCGCATTACTATTAAGTGGGAATGCAATTACTTCACGAATATTAGGTTCATCCTTTAAAAGCATTATCATTCTATCTATTCCAGGAGCAATCCCTGCATGTGGTGGCGCTCCATAATGGAATGCTGTATAAAGTGATTTAAATCTTGTTTCTAACTCTTCTTTAGTATATCCAGCAATCTCAAAAGCTTTTTCCATAATCTCTACATCATGATTACGAACAGCTCCAGAAGATAATTCAACACCATTACATACGATATCATATTGATAAGCTAAAATATCTTCTGTTTTTTGGTTAAGTAAAGCGTCCATTCCACCTTGTGGCATACTAAATGGATTATGAGTAAAGATATATCTTCCTTCTTCTTCACTATATTCATACATTGGGAAATCTACAATAAAGCAAAATTCAAATCTATCATTATCTATTAAATCTAATCTTTCAGCTAAAGCTGTTCTAATTAAACCAGCTTGAGTACTAGCCGTTAATTCATGTTTATCAGCAATAAAGAAAAGTACTGAACCTTTTTTAAGATTAGCTTTTTCGATTAATTCTTTTCTCTCTTCATCAGATAAAAACTTATCAATTGGTCCTTTAAATGTCATATCATCAAGTACACTTATATAGCCAATTCCTGGCATACCAATTTTTTTCGCATAATCAACGAGTTCATTAAACCAAGAATTAGATTTACTAGCAATATCATCTACAGCAATACCTCTAACAATAGAACCTGAAAATGGTTTAAATGTTGTATTTTTAAATACATCAGTTAAATCTATTATCTCTAATGGATTTCTTAAATCTGGTTTATCAGTCCCATACTTAGCCATAGACTCTTTATAAGTAATTCTTCTAAAAGGTTTAGGAGAAACTTTTTTGTCTGAAAATTTCGTAAATGTTTTATACATTACATCTTCAGCCACTTCATAAACATCTTCAGCGGTTGCAAAAGCCATTTCCATATCTAATTGATAAAACTCTCCAGGTGATCTATCTGCTCTCGCATCCTCATCTCTAAAACAAGGAGCAATTTGATAATATTTATCAAAACCAGCCACCATAAGTAATTGTTTAAATTGTTGAGGAGCTTGTGGTAAAGCATAAAATTTACCTTTATATTTACGAGAAGGCACTAAATAATCTCTAGCTCCTTCAGGAGAAGAAGCTGTTAAAATAGGTGTTTGTATTTCCACAAATCCTTTCTCTTCCATGACGTCTCTTAAATATTTAATGACCTTACTTCTAAATAAAATATTCTCATGAACTTTCGGATTTCTTAAATCTAAATAACGATATTTTAATCTAACTTCTTCATTAACATTAGTCGATGTAACAACCTCAAAAGGTAACTCATTTTTAGCTTTTCCTAAAACTTCAAAATCACTAACTAAAACCTCAATTGTTCCTGTACTAATCTTAGGATTAAAATTTTCTTCATCTCTCATACGTACAGTACCAGTTAAAGTAACTGCTGACTCTTTAGTTAAACCATTAAATATACTATCATCGTTACTTACAATTTGTAAAACACCTGTTTCATCGCGAACATCGACAAAGATAACTCCGCCATGGTCACGAATATTTTCAACAAAACCGCAAGCCTTAATCTCTTTACCAATATTTTCTTCAGAAAGTTCATTAATATATTGTGTTCTATATTCCATTAAAATCACCTTTTTTCTATCTCTTTAGCCATAACATCTCTAGCCAAAGTTGGATTTGCTTTACCACCAGTTTTTTTCATAACCTGTCCAACCAAATAGTTTACCATATTAGTTTTACCATTTTTATATTGCTTTATAACATCAGGATTTTCATCTAATACTTCATTAGCTACCTTAACAATCTCACCCTCATCAGTAATTTGTTTTAAACCTTTTTCAGCAGCAATATCGTGAGGCGCCTTACCAGTTTCTAAACTCTCAGTAAATACCCCTTTAGCTTGCTGTGAAGAAATCTCTTTATCTTCAACCATTTTGATAAGTTCTGCTAAATGTTCTGGAGTGAGTTTTGCCTCATCAATAGTTAATTCCATTTTATTTAAAGACCCTAGTAAATTAGTTGTAATCCAGTTAGAGGCACTTTTTGGATTTGCCCCAAGTTCAATTGTTTTTTCAAAAAACTCAGCTACTGGCTTTTCTTTAACTAAAATATTCGCATCATATTCTGATACACCATATTCATTTATATATTGTTCCTTCCTCTCAAAAGCAAGTCTAGGAATACTCTTTCTAATTTCTTCTAACCATTCTTTAGAAATTTTAAACTTCGGAATATTTGGTTCCACAAAATATTTATAATCTATCGCATCAACTTTACTACGCATATAAATAGTTGTTCCAGACTCTTCATCCCATCTACGTGTTTGCTGAGGCATTTCATCATATTTTCCATCCTCTTTTAAATCAATCTGTCTTTGAATTTCATAATTTATCGCATCCCTAACTCCACCAAAGGAATTAACATTCTTAATCTCAATTTTAGTTCCCCAGTTTTTAGGATCACTCTCATCTAAATTATCTTCCATAATAGACACATTGACATCACATCTAACTTGACCTTTTTTACTGTCAGCTTCACTAATATCCGCATACTGATAAATGCTTCTCATTGTCTCTAAAAAAGCTACTGCTTCATCGGCTGACCTAAAATCAGGCTCTGTAACCAGTTCAAGTAAAGGTACGCCGGCTCTATTATAATTAATTCTAGAACCAGAAGCATAGTGATCAGAAGAAGCCGCATCCTCTTCTAAGTGTAAATTATTAATTCTAACATTTTTCTTCTCACCATTAACCTCATATTCTAACTCACCATAACTACCAATCGGTGCTGGTTTAGTCTCCTGTGTAATTTGAAAACCCTTAGGTAAATCAGGATAATAATAATTTTTTCTTTCAAAATATAAATATTCTGGCTGCGTACATCCTAAAATCATACTTGCCATTAAAGAAAGCCTAACCGCTTCTTTATTAACGACAGGAAGCGTTCCGGGAAAAGCCATATCAACTGGCCTAATATTAGTATTAGCTTTTTCACTAAAACTATTAGCTGCAGAAGAAAATACTTTAGTCTTAGTATTACTGATTTCACAGTGCATCTCTAAACCAATTAATACCTTATAACCCATTATTTAACCTCCCTCGCAATTTGATTTTTATATCCCATAGAACTTTCCAAAGCATAAGCAATATTTAAAACATTTATATCGTCATAGCATTTACCTGTAATATTAACTCCAACTGGTAACTTAGAAACAAAACCATTTGGAATAGTAATAGAAGGAAAACCTCCAAAATTACCAATTTGTAAATGATCTTCTAAAACAGCTGTATTTCTATCCAAAGCATCTTTAGAACCTTCTAATTTTTTAGCTGGACCACTTCCTACCGGTAAAATAACGGCATCATATTTTTCGAATAACTCATTCCACTTATCGACAACAAGTCTTCTAACTCTTTGAGCATTGTGGAAATATCTATCTTTATTCTCCGCTTGTAAAACATATGAACCGATGACAAATCTTCTTTTAATAAGTGGTGAAAAACCTTGAGTTCTATAATTTTTCATCTCAGTATCCCACTTGTCACCTTCCGCACGTGGTCCAAAAATAAATCCTGTTAAATTAGACATATTACTCGTTGCTTCCGCACATGATATAACTACATAAACTGAAGGAATCGCATTAAGTAAAGTTGAATCAACTGACTCTTCTACTACTTCCATACCAAGTTCCTTACATTTATCTATAGTTTTCATAAAGTTTTCTAAATGTGCTTTTAATTCCGCATCCGCATTAGGATACATATTAATGTCACATAACTCTTTTATATAACATAACTTCTTACCTTTAACTTTACCATCGATAGAATCATATAAATGCATATCTTTAGAATCCCAAGAAGTCATATCATATTTGTCTATACCTTTCATTCCATCTACGACAATTGCCGCATCTTTAACAGATCTAGTTAAAGCTCCACAATGATCTAAACTACTCGCAAATGGAAATAATCCATAACGCGATATCATGCCATAAGTTGGTTTATATCCGACAATCCCGCAGTAAGCTGCTGGTTTTCTAATAGAGTCACCAGTATCACTACCAGTCGCATAAGGATAAACACCGGCTGCCACTGCTGCCGCACTTCCAGCTGATGATCCCGCACACATTCTAGTCTTATCCCATGGGTTAGTAACAACACCAGTATGACCAGTAGTTCCTGTTCCACCCATACCAAACTCATCTAAAACTGTTTTATTAACAGCTACTGCTCCTTTTTTAGATAAATTATCTATAGCTGTTGCTGTAAAAAATGGTACATAATCTTTTAAAGTATTAGATGATCCTGTACTTAAAATGCCTTTAGTACTATAGTTATCTTTAATACCATAAGGAATACCAGATAAAAGTTCATCTGTAACTAGGGCTTCTTCAGCATCATCCATAATTGTTACAAATGCATTACATTTATCTTGTACTTCGTGTGATTTTTCCAAAGCTTCTTTAATTAAATCTTTACTAGTAACTTCACCTTTAACTAAAGCTTCATGTATCTCTTCAATTGTTTTATCCATATAACCCATATTATCCCACCATCCTTGGTACTTGTACTTCACCATCTACAGTACTATCATCACAGTTTGATAGTAACTCTTCTATCGGAATAGATTCTTCTACCACATCTTCACGAAGTTCATATTCAAAATTATCCAAAGCATGTGTCATTGGTTCAACTTTCTCAATATTTGGAATTTCATTGATAATATCAATCGTACTATCAATAATTTCAAACTCATCTAAAACCATTTTATTTTCTTCTTCTGTAAGACCTATTAATAACTTATCTGCATAATCATCAACCATTTCTTTAGTAAACTTCTGCATAATATCGCCTCCATAAAATTATATACAAAAAAAAGATGGCGCCTAATGTAGGACTCGAACCTACGACCCAACGGTTAACAGCCGTTTGCTCTACCAACTGAGCTAATTAGGCAAATATAATGGCGCCTGATGTAGGACTCGAACCTACGACCCAACGGTTAACAGCCGTTTGCTCTACCGACTGAGCTAATCAGGCATTTATACAAAAAACAGTTATACATCCTTAAGGACGAATAACTGTAATTCGCGGTACCACCTTATTTATCACTTATGTGATCACTCTATAGTTCCATCTTTTGAAACGTATAATATGGTAACGGATTACAGCCGACTTATTCTACTAAACTTCGATAAGTAACTCTGTGGTGTTATTCATATAAGGCTTATTACCAGAATTCCACCATCTCTGGCTCTCTTCAAACAGTTTCTTACATTACTTCTCCACTTCACAGTATTTATATAAAATATTAATTAACAAAAATTGGTGACCCGTACGGGATTTGAACCCATGAATGCATGCGTGAAAGGCATGTGTGTTAACCGCTTCACCAACGGGCCAAAAACAAAATGGTGGGCCTGGTAGGACTTGAACCTACGACCCCACGCTTATCAAGCGTGTGCTCTAACCAACTGAGCTACAGGCCCATTTCTCATTCGACTTTATCATTGTACATTATTTTATGAAATTTGACAAGTGTTTTTTCAGTTTTTTTTCACAATCACTCAAATTTCTTCTATATTCTAACATAAATAATTATCAATATCAACACTAAAATGAAAAATGTTTTAAAAAATTCAAATGAATTTTAAATGCAAAAAAAATCTAAAATTAATTATCTACCACATAAGTAATATGAAAAAAAAGCAAAGATATTCTTTTATCTTCACTTTATAACACAATAAGTAAAATAATAGAAAAATCATTGCTTTATCTTTCGAAGCATTTTATTTTTATCTTGTTTTTATTCTCATTTTCTGCAATACTCATCATCAATAATTCCTCATCAGTAAACAAAGGAGTAGCTTCACAATTAAATCTACCACGTAAATTTAATTCATCGGCTAAACAAATTAAATCTTCTGAACTTAATCTTAAATCACTTACTTTTTCAGATAACTCTTTAAGTTTAGTTCTAAATAGTCTTAACTTTTCCATATGTATAAGATCTTGATAATCATTTAAATCAGACATTGTATTTTCTAATTTTTCCAAAGTCGGCAAAGAAGCAGAATTAAAATTCATATTATAAATTGTCATTTTCCACTCTTTAGAATCAAAATTACCACCCTTTTCCAAACTAAAACCAATTGTCCTAGAGCTTTTTATAATAAAATCAGGATGATAAAAAGTAATATCCACACAATCTGTTTTTAATTCACTTTTTAAAGAAGCATTAGAATAAACATTCTCTTCTCTATAAAAAACACGTCGCCCAGATTCATCCTTAATAAATCCTTCTGGTTGATAATAAAGTTGAACTTTTTCAAAAGTGTCATTAGGATAAAAATCTAAATATATCTTATTAATGCCAAGCTGACTTATTTCATTTAAATTATTAATAATTTGATTTAAATAATCACTTCGTTTTTTCTCATCACTAAAATATATATTATGAATCACATAAAACATAAAAGACATATAATAATCTAATTTACTAAAAAATTCTTCAGCTTGAATATCATCAAAAACATTAAAGAAAGACTCATACTTATTAAAAAGTTTTTTTGACTTCATATTAATAATATTAAATTCTTTAAATAATGCATATTTAATATTATTAACTTCACCATTTTCATACATTTCTAACATCTCATTAAAAACTAAACAAGACTGTTTATAATCATTTTTTACAAACTCTACAAGCTTTTCTAATAAATTATAATCAAGTTCATCAAGGGATAATCCCTTTTTAGAAAATCTTTTAAATAAATCCACAAATACTCTTTCAAAACCAGTATAATTAATACTTACACAATCGCTTTCACCAACTTTTTTAAGCATTTTATTTCTCCTTTTCAAACACTCTTTAATTTAATATAGCGTTAACTATAATAATTTTTAATATTCCCTCGTATCAAAAAAGTATATCACAAATCAATGTAAAATTAAAATTTTTTAAAAGATTAACCCTTTATAATATTTAAAAGCAATTACTCTAAACGCAAGTTTATCAATTAAATTCTCATTGAGAATGCCATTATTAATTGCTTCTTTAACCGAATTCATACTATCTTCAAAGTCGGTAGTAATAATTAAATCATTACCACTCAAAATAGCTTCAACTGTCGAATTTTCAATATCTTTAGTCGCTCCCATAGCTAAATCATCAGTAATAATTATTCCTGTAAATTTAAGCTCATTTCTAAGTAAATTATGAATACTAGAAGAAAGAGAAGCTGGATTTTCTAAATCCACACTACTTACTATATTATGACTAACTAATACAGCTTCTGCTCCCTCATCAATACCAGCTTTAAAAGGCGGTAAATCATTTTTTAATATATCTTCATAACTCCGCTTATCAATAACTACATCTTCATGAGTATCTAAATTATTACCATAACCAGGAAAATGCTTCAAAGTATAAGAAACACCTAACCCATGACTAGCCGAAATAACTGTTTTCGCATATTCTGAAGTAGTATCACTATCCTCACCTAAAGACCTAGAATACATATAATCATTAGAATTAGTAGACACATCTATAACGGGCGCTAAATTAAGATTAATTCCTAAATCATATAAAAGTTTACTCTTTTGAATTGTATCTTCCTTAATTCTATCAAACCCACCTTCCAAATATAACTCTCTAGATGATTTAAAAGGAATGCTTGCTAAATTAGGATTACTACTCACCCTAACAACTCTACCACCTTCCTCATCAACAGCTGTTAAAATAGGAATTTTAGAAACACCTTGTAAATCACTCATCATTGTTTTTACTTCATCGTAAGTTTTATCTTTAAAATCTTTCGCATAAAACACATAACCACCAAATTGATTATTTTTCAAAACCCCTAAGCCATCATCAGGATACCTCACCAACAATATTTGAGCAATCTTCTCATCTAAAGTCATATTTTCTAATTTTTCATAAGCTTTTTCATAATATTTTTTAAATAAGCCATCATCTAACCATAATTTAGGAATTCCACTTTTATCATTATAGTCATACATTACTTCATAATCTTTAATTATAATATCTTGTAGTTCCTTATTTTTATCTAAATCACCATCATATTCAATTTGAACTGTATCACCAATATTAAAATCGGCATCTAAATTAAAAGTATAAATAATATTGTCACTATCCTGAACAGTTATTTTACCATTTTCTTTATTAATAACCATCGCATTTAACGTATTTGTTTTTTCTTTTAAATTAACTTTCTTTTCATCTTTTGGATTATTATAAAATATTCCAAACAAAGTTAAAGTCATAAAAATAAATAACAATATAACTATTACACTTTTCTTCCACATATTTCTCACCCTTAAACTATTATACACTTAATTAAATATATAAACATGTCGAATTTAAACACATAATCAAAAAATATGTGTAGTTGTCAATGATGTGAGACCAAAAAGTCGTAAAAAAATATCAATTAGGGAGCAGTGCGTTAGTACATGCTTCTTTTAAAAT
>CAWVFK010000022.1:0-6681 GCA_963928595.1 Candidatus Coprosoma sp.
ATTTTCATCAGGACCGATAACCATTTCTTCATCCCAAGAATGATGAATTTTTCTTCTAGGCATTTCCGTCATTTGTTCGTCACTGCCTCTTCTAAAGCGATCGACAAAAATGTGATACATAACTTTACCCTTCGCCCACTCTGGAACATCAAAGTTAACAGATAACTTAAACTTTTCATCTAAAGAAGGTGCAGTAAAAACATTTTGATTTTTCTTTTTTAAGTACATGGTTTGTCCGTTAGCTTGCCAAGAAAAATAATAATGATATATAGCCTTAGTTGGTAAATATACATTTGTTTCAAAAAAAGCCATACCGTTTCCCTGACCACAGTAATTCATCGTCGTTTCATTATTTTCATCTAATATGAATTTGACGTTACCAATCCAACCTAATTTCATGGGAATTTGAATGGTGATTTGAAACTGATTACCGTCATCAGAAAATTGTATGGTTTCAAAATTTACTTTTACACTTTCTAATACTGCTTCCATAATTATACTTCCTTACTACTATATTACCATTATATTATAAATTTGAAAAAAGTACATATATTATTGAAAAAGATACCAAAATAAATTTTGGCATTAGCTTACTTCACAGTAAGCTCTTTCTACTTCATAGCAGTCTTAGACTCTTCCATAGACCAATATCGGATAGTCGTTACCCTAATTATTTTGTTTGTCATATCATGTATCATATGTTTTCTCGCATTGCCTCTTTGTAAACCCGCCATTCTTTTAGTATTTGCATATTATCATCTTCATCTTTATTGCAATCGCTGTATCATATACTATTTATTTTATAAAGTTTTTTGAACAGATGTTTTTTGTTTCCTGAATTTTTTACAAAGCAAATTCCTAATAAATAAAAAAATGAAACAAAAATTTTTTGTTTCATTTTTTACTTATGATTAATTTCGACTACTTTTTTTATTAATGATTTTTCTTCGGTTTTTAGATTCTCTGTTTTTTTCTTTGTATATATGAGAGCAGCCATACTAGAAGCTTCTACAAATATACCAGCTGTGAAAAAAATGTCATTACTCATCAAAATTCCGTGAGTTATAGCTAGGGCACCAGCACAAATAACAAACTTTTCACCGATTGTTTTAAGTTCTGTATTTTCTATTTTATTTTGTGTTCTTAGAATATCATTAACAATTAATTCATTATCCTTTGTAAATCTTACTTCTTCCATTATATTCTCCTATTTTTTCTATTTATAATAGTATTTACTTTGGTATATACTTTTTCTGTTGGTAATTCTTGCTTTTCTTGCATATCTTTAGTTTGAACTAATGATTCAGCAGTAATGGCTAGACCAGCTATTATGATGAAAGATCCAATAGCCATACCAAAACGATTACTGGCTAGAGCTCCACCGGTTACAGTAGCTATACCTGGTAATAATACAAGACCTTTACTATATACTTTTTGTTTTTCGTCTTTGATTTTTTCATTTAAAAACTCAAGTTCGGTTAATGGTTGTTTATTCACTGTGCACCTCCTTTGTGTTTTGCATATATAATGTTATATGTCTTTCCATCTTCAATAATTAATTCTTTGTAAATATAATATTCTTTTTCTTTTAAAAATTCTTTTAAATCATAAATATTGGTATGGCTTGATAATATTAAATCATTAGTAATATCAAAGTTCAATATTTTGATGATGTTTCTAGTGCCCATGCCACTGACGACAATAATTTCATTATCTAATATTATGCCATTTAATCCATTGTTTGTTATGGCTTTAATATTAGCTTCAAATTTAATTGCGTTATTAATAGCGGTTTCTGTACAGTATTTAGATTTATCGATAGCCAAACACTGACAATTTTTGTATTTATTTAAATAGATGTCTAAAAAGGCGTGGTCGGAACCAACGTCTATTACTTTACTATTAGGATTTATTAAATCACTAATAGCTTTTAATCTTTTAGAAAGTTTCATGATTAATCACCCAAATAGTCTTTTAGTTTTCTACTTCTTGATGGGTGACGTAATTTACGTAAAGCTTTAGCTTCAATTTGTCTAATACGTTCACGGGTTACTCCGAATAGTTGTCCAACTTCTTCTAAAGTTCTTGGTCTACCGTCTTCTAGTCCAAATCTAAGTCTAATAACTTTCTCTTCTCTTTCAGTTAAAGTAAGTAATACTTCTGAAATTTCGTCTTTTAAAAGTTCGTTAACAGCGAAGTCTTCTGGACTCATATTAGTTTCATCAGGAATGAAATCACCTAGGTGTGAGTCATCTTCTTCACCAATTGGTATTTCTAGGCTAACTGGTTCTTGAGAAATTTTATAAATATCTCTGATTTTTTCGACACTTGTACCCATTTTTTTAGCTAGTTCTTCTTCTGTTGGTTCACGGTTTAATTCTAGGGTTAATTGTCTTTCAACACGGGCTAATTTATTGATTGTTTCAACCATGTGAACAGGAACTCTGATAGTTCTAGCCTGATCGGCAATAGCTCTGGTGATAGCCTGTCTGATCCACCAAGTGGCATAAGTTGAAAATTTATAACCTTTGGTAACATCGAATTTTTCAACGGCTTTCATTAGTCCAATATTTCCTTCTTGAATTAAATCTAGGAAAAGCATTCCTCTTCCAACATATCTTTTAGCAATACTAACAACTAGACGAAGATTGGCTTCAGCTAATATAGCTTTAGCTTGTTCATCGCCTTGAGCAATTCTATCGGCTAATTCTAATTCTTCTTCTGTGGTTAATAATTTAATTTGTCCAATTTCTTTTAAGTACATTCTAACTGGATCATTAATAGTTAAATCTTTAGTTAAAAGTTCATTACTAGTAGTACTTGAATCTTCATCATCTTCTTCATTTTCAGAAACGACATTAATATGGTTTTCACTTAAAGTATTATATAAATCATCTAATGAATCAGCATCTAGTTCTAAACCTTTTAATTTTTCAGCTAATTCTTCATAAGTAATACTTCCCTTTTTCTTACCTAAAGTAATTAGTTCTTGTTTTCTTTGATCAAAAGTTTTCATTTCTTCAAACATTTATTACACTCCTTTTTAATCCCACAATTTCTTCGGCTATTTTAGCCTTATCTAGAGGATCTGTCAAGTTTTTCATCTTATTAGTAAGTCTTTTTATTTCTTCTTTTACATTATAATCTTTAATTACATTAATATAATCTTCGATTTCTTCTAAAGTATAACTTTCTTTAGTATTTGATTTATTAATTTTGTTAATTGTATCCATAAGTTCTGGATCACATTCGATGTAGTCAATGAAATCGGCTTCACTGATAAATCCAAAGTTTTTATAAAAAGCACTTATTTCTCTAGCAAGCAAACGATATTCTTTAGTTGGAATATAAGTTACTTTATTATTATACATGGTAATGACTTCAGGACTTCTTAACATATAATAAATTAAACTGCTTTCAGCTTTTTCATATTTATCTGTATGAGTTGGCAGTTCAATTTTTTTAACTTTCTTTATTTCTTTTTCCTTTGGACCGAGATGATTTCTAATTAAACTTTCATCAACGTCCATCTCTGTAGCAACTTTTTTGATTGTTAAATCTCTTAATATATCGTCGTCAATTTTATTTAATTCGGTAATTAATTCACTTATATATTTAGCTTGATCAACACTACTATTTAAATCTTTTCCGATTTTTAAATAAGAAAGTTTAAAGTCCATGACACTAATTGGATTATCAATTTTCTTTTGAAAAGCAGCTTGTCCATATTTTTGAATATATTCATCTGGATCTAAATCATCTTCTAATCTTATGACTTTTGGGGTGACACCTATTTTTAATAGTTCGTTTGAGCAAGCCATTGTTGCTTTAGCTCCAGCTTCATCACCATCAAAGCACAATATTACTTCTCTTCCCATTCTTTTAATCAAATGGGCTTGAATATCGGTTACAGCAGTACCCATGGTGGCCACGACATTTTTAATGCCGACGCTGTAAGCTCTGATGACATCCATAAATCCTTCCATAATGATAACTTGATTCTTTCTTCTAGCTTCATTTTTAGCACGGTGATAATTATAAAGTAATTCACCTTTTTTAAAGATTTCAGTTTCTCTAGTATTAAAATATTTTGAATTATCTTCTCTATTATATATACGCCCACTATAAGCAATAGGATTGCCATCTAAATCATAAAGGGGAAACATGATTCTTTCATAAAACATATCATAGTATCCATAATCATTTTTTCCAACTAGGCCACTTTTTAAAACTTCTTCTGGTTTAAATTTTTTTATTAAAATTTTAGATAAAGTATCTTTTTTTAGTGCTAGACCTATTTGGAATTCTTTAATGATATCTTCATTTATATTACGCTTACTTAAATATTCTTTGGCCTCTTTACCACTAGCTGTGTTTAAATTGTTAATATAAAACTTTAAACTTAAATCATATATTTGGTGAAGTTCTGTATGGTTTTGTTTTTTATGAACTTTACCAATATTAACAGCTATCCCACCTAAATCGGCAACTTTTTTAACAGCTTCCATAAATGAAACATTTTCATAATCCATGATAAATTTAAAAACGGTTCCCGTCGCACCACAAGAGAAACATTTGTAAATCTGTCTGGACGGACTGACACTCATAGATGGATTGGTATCATCATGAAATGGACAAACGCCAAAATAATTCTTACCTTTTGGGGTAAGAGGAATATAAGAGGAGATAACATCGACAATGTTGACACTGTTTCTTATTTCAGCAATTTTTTCTTGGCTTAACATGTTCATGAAAATTCCCCCCTATATATTAATATACGATTTTTTTTGGCGATTTCCTTTTTTTTTCGAAAAAAAGTTGCAAAAAAAGTATATTTTTTGCAAAATTACATATAATATTCCTAAAAAGGGACGATGTTATGACTCTAAAAAGTTTAAAAGTTGTTAGTGTTTTTGGAATGTTTATTTTATGTTTTTTAACTCATTTTTTATATAATTGGTTTTCCAATGCCTTATTTAGTATTTTCTTTCCGGTTAATGAAAGCATTTGGGAACATATGAAAATGATGACAAGTAGTATTTTAATTTGGAGTATTTTAGAATATTTTCTTTATAAAAAATGCAAGATCAATCATAATAATTTTGCTTTAAGTGTGTTTTTAGAAATTATTCTTTCAATTGTTACATTTTTAATTATATATTTACCGATATATCATTTTACCGGTTCTGTGTTTATTTTAAATTTAATGGTTTTATTTATAAGTTTATATTTTGTAAATATTATAAGTTATTATATTTTAAATTTAAGACCACTCCATAAAGAAATTTTAAGTATTGTTGGTATTATTTTAGTTTATATTATTATGGGTATTTTGACATATAATCCACCTTTTAATTATATTTTCTACGATATGATAGAAAACAAATATGGCATTAACATTTATGAAGTTTGACTAAAAATATTAGAAACCTTTTGATGATAATTTAATTGTTCAGCAGCGGTTAAGTAAGCTTCTTCTTTAGTGCATAAAGTGTAGATAATATCGCCAGGAATATATACTTTATACCCACCATCTTTGTTTAATCCAATTTTATTTTGAGTAAGTAATTCTTCGACATAAGGGGTATTTTCGTCCCCTACTTTAACAACAATGTTATTTAGTCTTAAAGATTTATAAGGTGCTATTTTAAATAAATGAAACCTGTGGGAGGGTTTTATTTTTGTCTTTCTAGATTCTATTTCCAATAGTTCAATTGGAATGGTTGCATATTGTGATTTTGTTGATGTCATAATATATCCCTCCGTTTTCTGACTAGTATTATATCCACCTAGTATTTTTTGTCAATTACTTTCACATGAATTTCCAAAAAATGTCAGAATTTATGTTCTGACATTTTATATTAACACTGGCCTGTTGTTACAGATGATACTCCACTATAACTAAACATTTGACTAGAATTAGTAACTTTATCCATTGACCAATTGGATCCAACTTTAATTTGTTTTAAGGAAACAGTATGATAAAACATTTGAGACATGTTAGCGACAGATCCAGTATTAAAAGAACATAAATTTAATTCTGTTAAGTTTATACATTCACAAAACATCTGATACATACCAGTTACTTTACTGGTATTAAAATTATCTAAATTAATTGTAATTAAATTTGTACATCCTTTAAACAACCAAGACATTGATCCTACATTACTAGTATCCCATTTACTTAAATCCAACGATGTTAAACCCTGACAATAAGCAAAAACACTAGACATATCCACAACTTTAGAAGTATCCCAATCCGATACATCAATAGTAGTTAATCTATTACAACCAGCAAACATTTGGGACATATCAGTAACATTTTTTGTTGTAAAATTATCTCCAAAAGTAATCTTTGTTAATTTATTAGATACAATTGTTCCTTCATTGTTAAACATCTGAAACATATTCGCCATATTAGTTACATTACTTGTATTAAAACTACTTATATCTAATGTCGTTATACTAACACAATTTTGAAACATATTTCTCATATTAACTACATTACTGGTATCAAAATTATTATTAAAATTTAGATTTGTCATTCCACTAAAATTATAAAATAAATAACTACTATTCTCGTTCGCAATAACTCCAGCTTTAGCACCTATATATAAATCATATTTTCTATTATCTTTACTACTTGGAATAACCCAAGCCATAACTATTCCATTTTCTTTA
>CAWVFK010000023.1:0-27985 GCA_963928595.1 Candidatus Coprosoma sp.
TAACAAGTAATTGGAGTGTAAAAATAACAGATATCCAAAGTAAAGTAGTAAACGGAACTCCAACAAACGCATCAGCCCCAACACATACTGATACAACGGCAACCTTTAGAACAACACTAACAAGCCCAGGAGATACAATGCAGTATGATGTAACTGTATCAAATGAAGGAGATATCGATGCAAAATTAGATAAAATAACTGTACCAGAAAGTACAAATCCAGCTATAGGATTTGAAGTAAAAGGAATAGAAGAAGGATCGTTATTAAGATCTAAAGAGACAGCTTTGCTTACAGTCACAGTAAAATATAATGATGTAACAGAACAACCATCTAATTTAACAGCCGATTTAGAAGTAACCTTAGATTATAGTCAAGCACCAGAAGGATATGTGCCACCAGTTACAGGACCAAGTATAGGAGGACAACCAGTAGAAATAGTTGAAAGTGGTGATGGATTATACGAAGATACATATGAGGCTGGAAGATTAATATACCGAGGAAGTAATCCCAATAACTACATAGAATTTAATGGAGAGCTATGGAGAATAATAGCCAAAGAGACAGATGGAACATATAAGATAGTTAAGAATGCCTTGTTGCCTACCCAAGCCTGGAATACCAATAGTACTGGTAATTGGAATACAGCAACATTAAATACCTATTTAAATGAAGAATATTATGAAAGCTTAGATAGTTCTATCAAAAATTATGTAGTATCACATAGTTGGGGAGTAGGAGCAGTAACAAATGTTAATAATAATTTGTCTGATCAAATAAATGCTGAAAACGGAACTATCTGGACAGGCAAAGTGGGTTTAATAAGTTTTAGTGATTATATAAGATCTAATAGTAATATAGAACAATGCGGTATTTTTCGCTTAAACAACAATAATAATTCGATATGTAAAACAACAAATTGGTTGTTTGCTGAAAATAATTATTGGACCATTAACCCCAATAATGGTGTTTATATATGGATAATTTCTGTTAATGGTTTAATAACAAATAATTATAATTTTGCAAATGCTGTATTTGCTTCAACCTGTTTAGTTCGACCAACAGTATATTTAACTTCAAATATAACTTTATCAGGAACAGGAACACAATCTGACCCATTTACTATAGTGTAATAAATATATAATATAAAAAATAAGCTTTTGTAACGACCATGAAGTGGTCGTTTTATAGTAAAAAAATATTTTGTGGAATTTGCCGAATAAAACTTTTCAAAGATGACCAATATAAACATAGGATATACTAGAGAGGAGCTAAAACATGTTTGGAAACTTTGAAGAAAAGGCAAGGAAGGTTTTAGTTAATGCAAAAAAGGAAATGTATGAATTGAATCATCCTTATGTTTCATCTGAGCATTTACTTCTTGCAATATTAAAAGATGATAATGAAATTAGTGAAAAGCTAAAAGAATTTGATTTGGATTATAATAGATTTAAGGCCGAAGTTATTAAAATAATTGGTAAGGGAAGTAAACATAGCGAGTGGTTTTTGTATACACCACTTTTAAAAAGAATATTGGAAAATGCAGCAGTGGATGCCAAGGAGAACAATAACGGAGTTGTGACTGTTAATCATTTATTTGCAAGTCTTCTGGATGAAGGTGAAGGGGTGGCAATTCGAATATTAATTGGTATGGATATTGATGTAGATGAGCTATACAGTGAATTTACAGATAAAATTATTAATAAAAATAGCCATAAAAAACTACTTATAGACGAAATTGGAGTTGATTTAAATAAGAAGGCTATGAATGGTAATTTGGACCCGGTAACGGGCCGAGAAGAAGAAATAAAAAGGGTATTAGAAATTCTTTGTAGAAGGTGTAAAAATAATCCATTATTAATAGGCGAGGCTGGAGTTGGAAAGACCGCTATTGTCGAGGAACTTGCTAATATGATAGTTAGAGGTGAAGTCCCGCTTGCTTTACGTAATAAAAGGATTATCAGTTTAGATATGGCATCTTCAGTGGCAGGGACTAAATATCGCGGTGAATTTGAAGAGAGAATGAATAAGATACTTAAAGAGATTGAGGAAAATGATGATATTATTTTATTTATCGATGAGATTCATACTTTAGTGGGTGCAGGAGGTGCCGAAGGAGCTATAGATGCTTCTAATATATTTAAACCGGCACTTGCTAGAGGTAAGATTAGATGTATTGGGGCGACGACTACAGATGAGTATAAAAAGTATATTGAGAAAGATAGTGCTTTAGAGAGAAGATTTCAAAGGGTGATGATCGAAGCTCCAAGTGAAGATAAAGTTAAGAGTATACTAATGAATTTAAAAGAAATTTATGAGGGGTTTCACAAGGTTATTATTGATGAAGAGATTATTGATTTAATTATTCATTTATCTAGTAAATATATTTATAACCGGAATGAGCCGGATAGGTCAATTGATATTTTGGATGAGGTTTCAGCTAAGGTCAGTTTAAAGGAAAGTAAAAATTTGAAGGAATATGGAGCTTATAATAAAAAATTAAAAGAGGTTATTAAAAGTAAGAAAAAAGCTATTTTAGATAATGATTTTGATAAAGCTAGTACGTTTAAAAATGAAGAGTTTGATTTAATGAATAAAATCAATAATTTGGAGTTATCGCTTTATAAAACTCACAGCAAGAAGGTTACTAAACTTGATGTGGCTGAAGTTATTAATATGAAAACAGGTATACCTATTTATGAAATTTTAAATGAAAAGGCCAAATTAATTAAACAAACGGAAAAGATTTTAAGTAAGAAGATTATTGGGCAAGATGAAGCGGTTAAGGAAGTAGCTAAGGTAGCTAAAAAGATTAAATTAGGTTTTAATGACAAATGTTTTTCCTTCTTGTTTTGCGGGCCATCGGGAGTTGGTAAGACATTATTAGCAAGAACGTTTGGTGATAATTTAGTGGGTGAGAGAAATATAATTAAACTAGACATGAGCGAATATAAAGAAGCTCACAGCATAAGTAAATTAATTGGTTCGCCACCAGGATATGTTGGATATGATGATAATACTAATATTTTTGAAGAGATTAGGAATAAACCTTATTCAGTACTTATTTTAGATGAAATAGAAAAAGCGCATACGAATATTATTAATTTATTTTTGCAAATCCTTGATGAAGGTAAAGCAAAAAATAGTAAAGGTAAGATTGTTAGGTTTGATAATGTAGTAATTATTATGACATCTAATGTTGGTTTTCACGAGATCAATGTTGGATTTAATCATAAGAATACGAAAATATCGAGATTAAATGATAGTTTTTCAATTCCTTTTATGAATAGGGTGGATAAGGTTATATGTTTTAATCCTTTGAATGAAGAAGATATTTTGAAAATTGTGAGAATGCAATTAAAAGAATTTAAGGATAAATATGGTGATAAGATAAAAATAAAATTTTCTAAAGAAGTTGAAAATGAAATTGTCAGTCTATCTAATTATGAGGAATATGGAGCTAGAAAGATATCTAAAATTATTAAAGATAAAATAGAAACAATTGTTATCGATAAGATTATTGATGGTAATGAAGTTGTTTATATTAAAGATTTGAAACAAGAGGTATAAAAAACCTAAAGCTTTATAGGCTTTAGGTTTTATTCTACTGTAACTGATTTAGCTAAATTACGTGGTTTATCAATATCACAATCTTTTAATTTAGCAGTATAATAAGCAATTAGTTGATAAGGTGTAATGGTAAGTAATGGTTTTAAGAACATATTTACCTTTTTAATTTGAATAATTTGTTTAAAGCTATCATCTTTAATATCTTCATCAGTAATTAAGTAACAGTCAGCACCTCTCGCAATAACTTCTTTTAAATTACTCACAGTTTTAGAGTTTATTTTTTTATTAGTAGTAGAGGCAAATACTGGGGTTCCTTTAGTGATTAAAGATATAGTTCCATGTTTTAATTCACCAGCTGCATATGCTTCACTATGAATATAAGATATTTCTTTTAGTTTTAATGAGCCTTCCATAGCTAGGGCATAATCTAAACCTCTTCCAATATAGAAAACGTCATTTTTTTCATAAATCTCTTTAGCAATATTTTCATAAGTTTTGGTATCTTCTAAAACTTCATTCAATATAGATGTTATACCTCTAAATTCTTCTAATATTTTAAGTATTTTTTCTTTTTCAATTGATTTTGTTCTATCGGCATGGGCAAGAGCTAAAACAGAAAGTAGGGCTACTTGGGCTGTATATGCTTTAGTTGAAGCAACGGCTATTTCTGTGCCAGCTTCAGTGTACAAGACTTTATCTAAAGCTCTAGCAATAGAACTTTCTTTAACGTTTACAATTCCTAAAGTATCACACTTTTCATCTTTAACTTTCTTTAAAGCGGCTAAAGTATCAGCGGTTTCACCGGATTGTGATATGAATATTGATAGAACTTTGTTGTTTAAAAAGTTATTTTGATATCTATATTCACTAGCTAAGAATACTTCACATTTTGTGTTTGTATATTCTTCAAATAAGTATTTAGCAACTAGTCCAGCATGCATAGCAGTACCGCAGGCAATGATATCAATTCTTTCATATTTGGTTAGATCAGGTAGTTTTAGTAAGTCATCTATACTATTTATATATGGATTTATTGTTTTTCTGATGGTGGTGCCTTGT
This sequence comes from Candidatus Coprosoma sp., assembly GCA_963928595.1. Lineage (GTDB taxonomy): Bacteria > Bacillota_I > Bacilli_A > RF39 > UBA660 > Coprosoma. The sequence goes on from CAWVFK010000023.1 coordinate 4,627, forward strand.
TCCATGATTTCTTTTAACATATAGTGTTCATAGATACCTTTATCAGATGTTAAGTCACTACCTTGATATTCTTTTAATTCTTTATTTAAAATATTTCCTTCTTTGTCATAAATAGTTATATTATTTGCTGTTACTTTTCCATATTCATAATCTTCTAAGATGTAATAGTTTTTAGTGTATTTTAAGATAGCTGGGACGTCACTGGCAATATAATTAGTGTTATCTCCTGTTCCGATGATTAATGGACTATCTTTTTTGATAACATAGATAGTGTTTGGATCATCGTTTACTATCATACATATGGCATAACTACCATCGACTTTTTTCATAAATTTTTGAATTGCTTTATCGGTATTTTTATATTTTTTATAATAATAATCGAGTAATCCAGCCGCTATTTCTGTATCGGCTTCAGATTTAAATCTATATCCTTTGTCTTTTAATTTATGTTTTAATTTACTAAAGTTTTCGATTATACCATTATGGACAATGGTGATATTTCCGATGTTATGAGGATGAGCATTTGTTTCATTTACTTTTCCATGAGTAGCCCATCTAGTATGAGCAATTCCAATGTTTGCTTTACTTTCTTTAGATATATGATTTTCAAGGTCTTTAACGCGACCTTTAACTTTATTTATAATTAAATTACCATCTTTTATATAGCTTAAACCTGCAGAATCATATCCACGGTATTCTAGGGTTTTTAGGCCGTCTAAAAGAATAGGTATTATATTTGTTTTGGTGCTGACGCTACCAACAATACCACACATAAAAATCTCCTTTATACTAAATTTGGAATATATGTTTTGTGCATAATATTGATTTTATGTTTTGTCATATATTTAACGACTCCCACCGTGATAGTATCCGCCGAATTTTCGATAACTATCATCCTCGTCAACCTTTTAGGTTCTGGCGCTAAGATAAGATAATTAACCTCCTTTAGTATCTATCTTTTATTATCATTTTATGTGATTAATAGAAAAATGTCAAATTAAAAAAGTAAAATTATAGTTTATGGTGTTTATTAATCTATGTAGGAGCAAAAAGGAGGATAAAATGAATAAAGAATTAAAGATATAGATAATAAATTTTATATGGCTTAGAATGATAATGTATTTAAAACGATAGTTTGTTATGAACAAAATACAATTTTACTGAAAACTTTAATAGAAAGATGTTTAAAAATAGAAATTATCCTTGTTCATTCATCTAATGTTTACCAAATAAATATCCACTTTTAGTAGAGTATTCACCGATTGATATTAATACCGGGATTAGACTTGTAGATAACTTTAATATTACTGGTGAAGAAGATATGAGATAGACAGATAATATCTTTGAGTGAAATTGAAGTAATTTATTGAAAAAAGGCAATAAATAAAAAGCCGTTAGATTTTCTAACGGTTTTATGCTTGAACTTTATCAAAATCGATAAAAAATTCTTTGTACCATACTAAGAATACATAAACAGTCCAAATTTTACGGCAGTTATTTTTCTTACCTTTATAATGTTCATCTAACATTTTAAGTAAAACTTTTTGGTCGAAGAATTCTTTAGTAAACTCTTGTTTGAACATTTCTTTTGCAATATTATAGTATTTTTCTTCTCTAAACCATTTAATGATTGGAACTGGGAATCCTTTTTTTCTTCTTTTATACCATGCTTCAGGAATTCTTTTAGAAGCAGCTTTTCTTAAAATATATTTTGTTGTATCATGAGATATTTTGTATTCGGTTGGAATGAAACTTGCTAATTTAAATACTTCTTTATCAAGTATTGGGACACGTAGTTCTAGAGAGTTGGCCATACTCATTTTATCAGCTTTAAGTAAGATGTCGTTTGGAAGCCAGAAATGCATGTCTAGATATTGCATTTTTGTGACATCATCTTTATCTTTGACTTTATCAAAGTATGGTTTAGTGATATCTTGAAATTTTAGTTCACTTTTATAGTTATCGTTTAGTATTTTATTAGCTTCTTTATTATTAAAGATAAAAGCGTCACCGACATAATAGTCTTCAAGTTTACTACCGCCTTTAGTTAAAAAATTTTTACCGTGAAAACTTGGAAGTGGTGAGACAATCATTTTAATAAATTTTCTAATGAACATTGGTAATTTTTTATATTTTGTTAATGCTTTATCTTCCTTATAACTTGGGTATCCACCAAATAATTCATCAGCGCCTTCACCTGATAAAACTACTTTAACATCTTGGACAGCTAGTTTTGATAAAAAATATAGAGGAACAGCGGAGAGATTGGCTGTTGGTTCGTCAGCATAGTACTGTACTTTATCAATGTTGTCAAAGAAACTATCGGCATTTATTAATTCGTTTTTATTTTGAATATGTAAAAGTTCTGATAAGTCTTTAGCTAGTGGTACTTCGTTGAAATCTTTATAATCAAAGCCAACAGAGAATGTTTTATCTGGTTTTAGATAACTTACTACATATGATGAATCAATACCGCCTGATAGATAAGAGCCAACTGGAACATCACTTATAGTGTGGTAGTCAATAGATTTTGTAATAGTATTATCTATTTCGTTTACTAAAGTATCAAAGTCTTGATTTTTAGGTTCAAATTTTATTTCATAATATTCTTGAATTTCCATTTTTTCAGTATTAAAGTCATATGTGAAATAATGACCTGGTTTTAATTTATAAACGTTTTTAAAGAATGTTTCATTTAAAACTGATGTTTGGAAGGTTAGATATGGTTTTAAAGCTTCTTTATTTACTTTTTTTAGAAAATCTGGGTGTTTTAAGAAGGATTTTATTTCAGAGCCATACATAAAGGTTCCTTGCATGGTGCAATAGTAGAAAGGTTTTTGACCAAAGTGATCTCTTGCTCCAAATAATTTTTTAGTTTTTTTATCCCATATTACAAAAGCAAACATACCTCTTAATTTATCTAATATTTTTTCTTTATATTCTTCATAACCATGTAATATAACTTCGGTATCGGTGTTTGTTTTAAAGATGTGCCCTTTATTTATTAAGTCTTCTTTAATTTCTTTAAAGTTATATATTTCACCATTAAAGGTTATATACATTGTATCATCTTCATTAGACATTGGCTGTCTTCCACCTTTTAAATCAATGATACTAAGTCTTCTAAAGCCCATAGCTATTTCATTATCGGTATAATAAGATTCGTCATCTGGTCCACGGTGAGCAATCATGTCATTCATGGCTTTGATATGACTTTTTTCTTTTCTATTTATATATCCACAAAATCCACACATATTTTTACTTCCTTTCTAATATTTCCAATATCCATTTTTGTAATCTTTATAATATCTAAAGTGTTTTCTAATTAAAAAGATAATTCTTTTTAAAGGTAAATCTTTTTTATATATTAAAGGATTTACAACCTTTTTTTGTCTATATAGCTTTAAAGCTTCTTTTTTGAATTCTTCATTTACGACGTATTTTTTTATTATTTTCTTAGGAACATAAGTTAGTAATAATTCTTTATCAGCAATTTTAAATTCTTTTTCTTTACCATAAATTAAGTCATCGACAAATAGTTTGATAATGTTATAACCCGCTGCAGTAACATAGTAACTACATCTTCCTTGTCTAGCATTTATTTCTAGTATTTTGTATTTTTTATCGCGGTAATCGTATTTTATATCTAACTCAGCAATACCTTTGAAATTTATTTTTTCCATAAATTCTTTAAACTCTAAAATTATGCTTTCATCGTAACCATTAGTATTAAAATGATTGATTAAGCAGGCGGCATTACCAACCATGTTTGAGGTGTGTTCTTGAAGACCAATTTGAGCAAAAGCGAAAAGTTCGCATTTACCTTTGGAATTACAATAGACAACACCATCGAATAGGCTACTATCATCACCAGGAATGTATTCTTGGATGATTAATTTTCCTTTATAGCTACTATTTCGAAAACATTCGATTGTATGATTTACTTCATCTATATTATTTAGTTTATATATTTTTTTCTTGCCCTCAAAGTTAATATGATTGAAATCGATAACATCATTCGGTTTTATAATAACAGGAAAGTCAAAATCTAATTTTAGTTCATCATCTAAGTTATAAATGATAGTTTTAGGGAGTAGTCCAGAGTTTTTATATGTTTCATAAAATTTATCTTTCATCATTAGACTATCTAAGAATTCAAGATCGACATAATTAAATACAATTCTTTTATCTAACTTATTTTTATTAGCAACTAGTCCTCGTGCGTATGTTTCGTTTGAAGAAATACATATTATTTTATCTGCTTTTATATTTTTTACATATTCGTTCATAGCATCAGCAAATTTATTTATATTCCATAATCTAGAATCATATGTAGCTTCAATTATATTAGAGTGATTGACAAAGCTCATCGGTTTATGGGCGATGAGTTTTACTTTTTTATTATATAATTCGTGAACACATCTAGCCATGTAGTAGGCGTTGGCGTCACTCCCAATAATTATTACTTCAAAGTTCATAAAATCATTCCTTTAGTATTTTATTTCGGTTAACTTACCATCTTCTTCATAAATGCGTGGTACTCTAGTTGTGATACTTATGAATAATTGGTAAGCACTAATGCCAAGTTCTTTGGCTTTCTTTTTGGCATCATCAAATATTATAACATGATCTTTAAGTTTTACACTATCATCAATTTTAACGGCTGTCATGTCCATACCAACTTCACCAATCAATTTATATTCTTTATTATTTATTTTGACAGTTTGATTTTCGTATTGTTTAATTAATCCATCGGCAAAACCGATTGGAAGAATGGCAATTTTCATGTTTTCATCGGCAATGTATTTAGCTCCATAACCAACGTATTCGCCCTTTTTAACTTTTTTGATGGTCATAACTGTGGTGTGAAGAGAGAAGGCTGTATTTAAATTTAAATTATTTTCATAAGTTATATCACTTATATGGTGTTTTTTGAGATACATATTTCTTTTTATTAATCTAAGTCCGGATGGTTTATTTATTTTTTGAGGAAAACCGTACATAATGATTCCAAGTCTAATTCCAGTTACATATTTAGGCATTGGATGTGTAACTAAAATTAAGGAACGAGATATGTGGACAATTGGAATATTTTTTAAATCAATTAAACTTGTTATTTCTTCAAATTTTTTTAAATCATGATCGTAGTGATTATCCCACATGCCAGAAGTACCTAGGTGAGTATATATTCCTTCTAATTTTATATTGGGATGATTTAATAAAGTATCATATACTTCTTTAACCTCATTTTTATCTTTAAAACCCAAACGGTTCATACCACTATCTATTTTTAAATGAATTTTTAAATTTAAGTTTAAATCTAATTTTTTAAAATATTCGTAATCAGGAATAGTGATGGTGATATTTTCTCTTTCGCATATATTTAAGAATTCGTGGTCTATTGGTTCTAGGCATAATATTGAAATATTTTCATTTCTTTTTCTAATACTTAGACATTCTTCTAGGGAAGAAGCAGCAAGATAATTAACACCACCAGCAATTAAACTATTTACAATATAGTCGCCGTGGCCGTAAGCATTTGCTTTAACAACACCTATATAATATTTATAAGGATAGTTTTCTTTGATATTTTGAATGTTTTTTTCTAAAGTATTACAATTGATTAACGCATAAGTTTTTCGATACATTTGATTTCACCTTTTTCTTTACATATTTTGTTGAATTGTGGAAAACTTTTCACTTTTCCACATTATATAACAATTTACTTAATATGGCAACAAAACAGTGTAAAGTCATATAAAATAAGGCTTTTTATGGATTGGATAAATTAAAAGTGTATAATAAATGTCAAAAAAAAGTGGAAAAGATGTATACTTTTATTTTTTCGTGTGATATAATACTTAGCAGGTGATTAAGTTATGCTTGAAGAAGTTAAAGTCATACTAGATGGTAATGAAAATTTAACTAACGAAGTTAAAGATAACCTTATGGAACTTATTACAATCTTTCATGAAATATTTAAAGATGTGGATTTGACGACTTTGAAAGAACGACTTAAGACTTTAAAAATAAAAAGGGAAAGTATGTATTTGGTTAAAATGCCGTGTAAGTATATTCCACATAATAATGAAATAGCAATTAATTATGGGCTTATAACAGAAGCTGATGCGAGACACTGGCTTATGCATAGTTTACTTGGAATTATTACGGCAAAAGAAAATTATTATGGATTTAATGATGGGCAAGATTCATTACTTGCTTTAAATGAAGGCTATACAGAAATACTGACTAATAATTTAGTAGGGGATGTTGATAATAATTTTTTTACAGATGAAATTATTATGACAAATTTAATTAGTAAAGTAATCGGAAACGATGTTTTATACAATGCTTATTTTAGTAATGATGCAAAAATGGTTGTAAAAGCCATGGCAGAAGCGGAGGTAAAATAATGGTCTTAGCTGAAGTAATAAGTGATATGAATAGCAATTATGAAAATAGAAAACATGGTGGGTATTCACAGGTGTTTGATATGCAAACAAAAATATTTACCGCTTTTCCGCAAGTTGGTGTCGAAAATGTTTTTGCTTCTGAATTGTATTTACCAATCGGTCAAAAGATCGAACCTGGTTCACTTGAAAAGTTAAAGGTAACTTTAGAGGAATTTCAAGCACAAAATGTTATAGAAAGTAATGCAAAAACGCTTAACTAACCTCGGTTAGTTTTTTTATTTATTTTATTCTTAAAATATGTTATACTTATATTGTATTATAGGAAAGTGTATTGATAAGAATTACTAAGTTATTTAATTTATCAGAAACTTAAAGTGTAATTGTAATAATTTAATTATTTTGATATGGAAGATTGGTGATTGAATAATATGAGAAAACAAAATAAAATAAATAGTAGTAAAAGAAAAATTGATGTAAGAAGAATTATAGTTATCGTAGTACTTATTTTAGTGTTGATTACTTTAGTATTAGGATTTTATTTTTATTTTAGAAATGATTCTGATGTAACACTTGAGAGTGAGCAAGATGTAAAAAGTTATATAGAGAAAGTAAATAATTTGGTACTTGATGGAGTTCATGGTGATAGACTTCAGAAAAAATTAAATTTTGAAGTTGATGATGAATTGGTGATGGTTGGAGAAGCTTCTTATCAAAGAAGTAAACCTAGTAATGACATTATAAAAGAGTATAATCTGAATGAGTATGTTCAGGAAGCTAAGACTTTAGCTGATACTTTGGAAGAAAAGATTAAAGATAATTTTAATGTTGAAATAAAAGATCAATTTAAAGACAAAGGTGATCTGGTTTCAAGTGTTAATTATAGGACATTTTACTATTATGCGTATATTTCTGATTTAAAGGGTTTACAAAGTGAAATATTATCTAAAATAGGCATTACATATAGTGATAGTGAAGATTTAGATGATGAGATGGTTGCTAATCAATATAAAGCAAAAGTAAAAGCTATGCAAATATTAAATAAACATTTAGATACTTATGTTAATGATGATGAGACTTTAAACTTTGATTTATATTTAGAAGCTGGAAAGTCTTCTGAAAATAGTGATCAAATAACTTGGTATTTATATAATATTCTGGGATATAATTATGTATCATTTGACGCATATGATCAAAGTAGGGTAGAAGAATATGCTAAAGAGATAGATTTGAGTGATGTTTTGGGATTATAATAGGAGTGTGTAAGAAAATGGATAGTAAGAAATTAGGATTTACCTTGGCTGAAATATTAGGGGTGATTGTAATTATAGGAATATTATTAATTTTAATTGTTCCTACAGTAATCAATCGGTTAAATTCAACTAGTGAAGAAGTTGATGAGGCTACTGATGATATAATTTATAATGCTGCTGATCAATATATAAGGGAGCATCCTTCTGATTATCCACCGGGAAAAGCTGGTCGTTATTGTATTACAATTCAAAGCTTAGTTGATGATGGCAAATTGTCATCACCAGTTAAAGATGCCACCACAGGCGAGGATATTACTGATAAGTCAGTTATGGTTACGATTTACAGTGCGGGAACTAGTGATTTTGAGATAAGAGATGGTGCAGAGTGTAAAGAATTGGCTTCATTACCTATGATAGATTTTTTGGCAGATCCTAAAGGTAGTAGTTGGGTAAAGAAAAGAACTATTACAATAATTTATCCTTCAGTTGATGGAAATTTTGAAGCACGTCACCGAATAGATAATGGTGCTTGGGTTAGCGATAGTAGTGCTAATAAAGGTGGTAATATAAAAATTGAATTTACTAAAATCTCTAAGTTGGAAGCACAGTTGAAGGGTAATCAAATTATAAGTGGAAAGTTTAATGTAGTAAATGTCGATAGTGAAATACCAGTGGTAACAAAGGTTGTTATGGGAAAATGGGTAAATCATGTTAATCGTGTTGAAATAACAGCAAAGGATAATATTAGTGGTATTTCTGGATTATATATATCTACATCAAGTGCGAAACCAAATGAAAATGCTAGTGGATGGATATCTGTTTCAAGCAATCCGGGAGAGATTAAAAAATTTACTAGAGATTTAGATTTGGGTACATATTATGTTTGGGTTAAAGATAAAGCTGGTAATGTTTCAAATGCATCTAACAATGTGATAACAGTTAAGGATACGACACCACCAACTTGTTCTATTAGTGACAGTGGTAAAAAAGGTAGTAATAATTGGTATACTGGAAATGTTACTTTAAAGATGACGACTAATGATAATGAAAGTGGAGTAAAAAGTTATGGTATGAATACTAGTGGTGCGGTGAGCTATAATGGAACTTTAACTATGACACTTAGCTCTGATACTAAAACGATAACTTATACTGGTTATGTTCAAGATAGAGGTGGCAATACAGCAAAGTGTACAAAAACAGTTAAAAGGGATGCATCACCACCAACAATTAGTTTTGGAATCAGTAATATTCATACAGCTAAGGTAAATTGTTCTGATAGTATTAGTGGAGCTTCATCATATACATCATCTTTAAGCGGTTCATCAAATTATACGTTGAATGGTAAATGTACAAATGGAGCAGGGCTAACTTCAACTGGTTCTCATACTTATAGATATAGTAGTTGTGCAGCTGGTGAAAATACATGTAGGTATGGCTGTGATACTTGTTCTGAGTGTCGTGGTGGATATGTTTCTGTTTGGTCAAATTGTGCAAGATATGGTTATCAATGTGTGGGATGTACTCAAGAAACTTGTCCATTTAAGACTAATCCAGCTACTTGTAAAATGATGGATGGTTATTATAGTAAGCCATCTTCTAGTGGTTATCCATGGTGTTGTCGTCAAGCCTATAATTCTTGTTGTTCTACAAAAAGATATTGTATTGGTGGATATGTTTCAAAATGGAGTAATTGTGCGACTACCGTAACGGTAAGTTGTCGTTGCAGTAGCTGTTATACAGGACATAATACATGTCAGGCAGGATTTTTATATTAGAAAGGATTATTTATATGAAAAAAGATAGAATTAAGAATATTGTTATTGGTGTTATGGGGGTAATAATTTTAGTTTTGGTATGTATTTTGGCTTTAGGAGTTTTTAAAGGTAGTTGTGAAACTAAATATAAGTTTTATGATGATGATTTGATAAGAATTGAAAATGATTCATCATTGAAAGTTCAAGCAAATATTTTTGATAATCGTTCATTAGCTATACTTGTTACTTCAAATAATTCTAAAGAGATTGCGGGAAATGTAAGTGTTAAAGCTTATGATGAAGATGGCAATGTCTTATTGAATGATAGTAATTATCATATTATATTTGCTAAAAATCGTGCTTTATCAATTTTTAATTTACCAGATTTGGAAGGCAAAAATGCTGGAAAGATAGAGATTAGTATTAAAGAAGAAGATACTGATTATAAGAGTGAAATTGATGTATCAAAAGTTAAATATACAACTAATTATACAGTTGATGATAAAAAAATTACACAAATAAATGTCAATTTAAAAAATGAAAATACTCAAAATATTAATAAACTTTCTGGGTATTTGATAGCACTAAAGGATAATAAGATTGTGGGCGTTAATTTAATTGATGCACAAAATATTGGAGTAAATGGTACGGTTACAGCAACGACAACACTAAATTCTAGTGTGATGTCTAATGAATTAAAAGCTTTAGATTTTGATAAGTTGGAATTAATTGTTGTTTCTGTTAGTTAATTAATAAAAAATGTTTAAAACAGTTAAAAGTATGTTATAATTAATATTGTTATTTGAAAAGCGAAGATTAAGACGTAGTAATAAAAGTAATTATTTATAGAGAGCTAGTGATTGGTGGAAACTAGTAATAATCTTTTATGAATTCACCTTAGGAGCTATATATGCAAAGATATATCGGTAACGCGTTATAGTTATTGAGGTAAGTTTTACTTACGAATTAAGGTGGTACCACGTTAAATCACGTCCTTATTGGATGTGATTTTTTTGTTAGGAGGATAGGTATGGAGTTAGATAATATTTTAAGTAATTTGAAAAGTGATTTAGAAAGTGTTTCTACTGAACATGATTTAAGTGAGGTAAAGGCTAAATATTTAGGTAAAAAAGGTGAAATTACATCTTTATATTCTAAAATGAAAGATTTAAGTAACGATGAAAAAAAGTCTTTTGGAGCTTTAATTAATAATCTTAAAAATGAAGCAACAGATTTATTAGATAGTAAGAAAATAGAACTTGAGACGAGATTATTAAATGAAAAATTACAAAATGAGAGTATAGATATTAGTTTGCCAGCTACGGAAATTAAGGTGGGGGCTCCTAGTATTTTAGAGAAGATGATTGAAGATGTTGAAGATTTACTTATGTCAATGGGATATGATGTAGTTGATGGGCCAGAAGTAGAAAAAGATAAGTATAATTTTGAGATGCTTAATTTACCTAAAGGTCATCCAGCTAGAGATGCACAAGACACATTCTATGTAAAGGGTGATGAGTTATTATTACGTAGTCAAACTTCACCGGTTCAAATTAGAACGATGTTAGATGGCAAGGGTGAAAAACCGATTAGAATGATTTGTCCTGGTAAGACTTATAGAAGAGATGACGATGATGCGACACATTCACATCAATTTATGCAGATAGAGGGATTACTTGTCGATGAAAATATCAGTTTATCTGATTTAAAAGGTACTTTTGATGTGATTGCTAAACATTTATTTGGAGAAGAATGTCAAACGAGATTTAGACCAAGTTATTATCCGTTTACTGAACCTTCTGTAGAGATGGATATTAGCTGTCACCACTGTAAAGGTAAAGGATGTAATATTTGTAAAAATACTGGATGGATTACAGTATCAGGTGGGGGAATGGTACATCCAAAAGTGTTAGAGAATTGTGGATATGACCCTAAAAAGTGGTCTGGCTTTGCATTTGGGTTTGGTGCTGAAAGATTAGCTATGATTAAATATGGTATTGATGATTTAAGAGTATTTTATACAAACGATTTAAGAGAGAGTAGAGTCTTTGATAGAAAGGAGGCTAACTAATGATCGATTTAGAATGGGTTAAAGATTATATTGATATTGAAGATCAGAATTTAAGAGAGCTTGCAGTTAAAATAACTAAAGCGGGAATTAATATTGAAAAAGTTATTACTAATCATATTGATAATTTGGTTATTGGTGAAGTTATAGAGTGCAAGATGCATCCTGATTCTGATCATTTACACGTTTGTCTAGTTAATGTTGGTGATGATGTTAAACAAATTATTTGTGGAGCTTCTAATGTTAGAGATGGTTTAAAAGTTATCGTGGCTTTACCAGGTGCTATTTTACCTGGCAATGTGGAGATTAAGAAAAGTAAGATTAGAGGAGTAGAATCTAACGGAATGCTTTGTGCTTTATTCGAGTTAGGTTTAGAAGAAAAAACTGAAGAAACTTATAATAAAGGTATTTACGAAGTAGATAGTAAAGCTAAAGTTGGCTCTGATGCGATGAAATATCTTAAATTAGATGATACTTTATATGAATTAGATGTTCATAAGCACCGTAATAATGACTGCTATTATCATATTGGATTTGCTTATGAGATCGGTGCTATTTTAAATAGACCAGTTACTTTACCGGACGATAAAACAAAACCAATTAAAGACGAAGTTAAGAATCATTTTAGTTTGAAAGTAGATACTGATAAGTGTTCATATTATTTAGCTAAAATGGTTACTAATGTTAAAATTGGCGAATCGCCTGAGTTTATTAAGAGAAGACTTTCGGCTTATGGTATGCGTTCTATTAATAATGTGGTAGATATTTCAAATTATGTAATGCTTGAATATGGACAACCGTTGCATTTCTTTGATAAGGATACTTTAGGTGATAAGATTGTCGTTAGAAATGCGAAAGATGGCGAAGAGATTAGAACTTTAGATGGCATTGATAGAATTTTAAGTAGTGATGATATCGTTATTACTGATGGTAAAAAGCCTGTTTGTTTAGCTGGTGTAATGGGCGGTGAAAATACCGAGGTTACGGAAAATACTCAAAATATTTTAATCGAAAGTGCAATATTCGATGGTGTTAGTATTAGAAATACGTCTAATAGACTTGATTTGAAAAGTGAAGCTTCTATTAGGTATGGTAAAGGTTTGAGTTATGAATATACAGAAAAAGCAATTGAAAGAGCTTGTCACTTACTTGAAAAATATGCGGGTGCTACTGTTCTTTCTGGAACGGTTAAACACGACAAGATTGATAAAACACCTAAGGTTGTAACATTTAAATCATCTGAAATCGATAGATTACTTGGAATTACAATTTCTGATGAAGATGTTAAGGTTGAACTTAATCGTTTAGGTTTTCCATTTGAATATAAGGATGGTGAATTTAAAGCAACTATTCCTTCTAGAAGGTTAGATATCGATCCATATGTGAATGATATTGCGGAGGAAGTTGGAAGACTTTATGGTTATCATAATTTAGTTTCAACTTTACCAAGTATAGCAATAAAAAAAGGTGAATATGCTTTAGATATTAAGTACCGTAAGATTCTTTCTAAGAGATTGCGTGGACTTGGTTTAAATGAAGTTAAGACTTATACTTTAGTTTCGCCAAAGATGGCTTCTAATTTTAAGTATGAAGAGAAGAAGCAAATTACTTTACCACTTCCAATGAGTGTGGATAAGTCAGTTATTAGAACTACTTTAATTCCTTCACTTTTAAAGGTTTATGAATATAATCGTGATCACAAAGTTAATGATGTGAATATTTATGAGATTGCCAAAACATATGATGCTAGCTATAATGAGGAAAGTAAAGTATGTATGCTTATGAGTGGTAATTATTTACTTAATGATTGGCATGGTGTAAATGTTAAAGTGGATTTCTATTTAGTTAAAGGTATAGTTCAAAATATTTTAGATTATTTAGGTTTTAAAAATAGATATACTTTTGAAAAGAAAGAGTTACCTGATTTACATCCGGGAATATGTGCGTCTATTATGCTTGATAAAAAGATGATAGGTGTGATTGGTAAGGTTCATCCAACACTTACAAAAGATGATATTTATGTAGCTGAACTTTCTTTAGAAGCACTTATGAGTAAAGTTAAGCCAATTAAATTTAAGGAAGCTTTAAAATATCCAGAAACCCATAAAGATATGGCATTTGTTGTTAATAAAGGGGTAACTTCTGATGAGATTATGAGTGTGATTAGAAGAGCTGGAGGAAGACTTTTAACAGATATTAAGTTATTCGATGTATATACTGGAGAACATGTTTCAGAAGATGAAAAATCTTTAGCTTATTCATTAACTTTCTCTTCGCCTGATAGAACATTAAACGAGGAAGAAGTTATGGAAATTTTTGAAAAAATTATAAATGAAGTTGAAAAGAAATTAGGGGCCAAACTTAGAAATAAATAGTAGGATATATTCTTACTTTTTTTCACATAGGAGAAGATATGGAAATATTGGAAGTATTACAAATTATTTTAAAGGGTAAATTTTTATCGGATGATGATCAAAAGTTTATAGAAAATTGTGTAAGAAATAGAACGATTATTGATTTAGATCGTATTTGTGATATAATTTCTAATTATTTTATTTACGCAAGTGGGCAGATGAAAAGTAATGATAATGTATATAGAAACGTTTGTTTTGATATGCTTTCTTCTTTAAAACATAGTTTTTTAACATACTTAACTTTTAAAGAAGGAATCGATGATGATTATAAAGTTTATCCGATTAATGTGAATGATGGTTCTGAAGAACTTTTTAAAGAATATTTGAAAGGTGTATTTGAGAAATATTTTTGTGATAATGCACCTTTGGATTATCATTTAGAAATGAATATGGTGAAACTATTGAATGAAGTTAATTTAATAAAGGGTCAGTTATTAGATGCAGATATAAAACCATTTTATGGTGATGAATATTATTTAAAACACCGAATTATTTATACGGCAAGTAAGATGTTAGAAATAATTAATGATGATACAATTTCTAAAAATATAAGAGATAAGTTTAGCAATTTTTATGATGTTTTGTGGGAATATATTAGTGAATTTCCTAATTTAGTGATGAAAGGTAATTTTGATTATCAGAAAAAGGTATATGATATACTTGAGTGTTATTATAAGAATTTATTAATTATTGAAAATAGTTTATCTAAATATACTGAGAAAATGTGGAATGATAGATTATTATCTGATAGATTTTGTGGTTTGGCTCATGGATTTACGAAAGATGAATTTTTACCTAATGAAGCGGATAAAATTTGTGCGAGTTATTTTGATGAGCGTTATATTACCATTATTGGTGATTATGGTTATTTATATCCGATGTATATGGATAAGTGTGACATGATAAGTACGACTGATGCATATAGTTATTTTATAACAAAGGATGAATTTATCAGAGATATAGAAACTTGGCCAGGTAAGTTATCACCAGATAGTCTTGGGTTTAGTTTCTGTAATAGGCCTTTAACATATTTTGGTGGAAAAACAATGGTGTATCAATATCCTAATTACACTAAACTTTTAACACCAGATATGGTGCTTAAAGAAAATTATCAAAAAGCCTTAAAAAAAGGTTTAATTAATGAAAAGATGATGCCTTTTGGAATTGGTTATAATGAGATTGTATTTATGGATGATAACAAGGAAATGTTACCAATAGGTGTGTGGGTACGGAAAGGTAATGATGAGATTTATAATAAAGCATTTATTTTGTCTAAAAAAACACAATTACCTTTAATGATTATTGATACTTTAAGTTTAATAAAGGCATATAGAAATCAAAAAATTAATGTAAAAAGCTGACATTTATTGACAAGTTTCATAAAATATAATAAAATGATATTGCTAAGTATGTGTCATAGAAATTTTACTTTGCCTGTTTCTATGTCGTGTACTGTTGCAAATTCAATGAAAACCATGTCAAATGGTGTACAGTGCTACGGTCTGGTTGAAACCGTTGAAGGTTTTAAATGAATCTTCTAGTAATTCTCTTACAATTCAACCTTTTAACCGGGTCTATAGCCAAGTGGTAAGGCGTGGGACTGCAACTCCCTGATCGTTGGTTCAAATCCGACTAGGCCCTCCATTTTTGTTTTGAAAGCTCTTGTTTAAGGGCTTTTTGTTTTTTTATTAAAAATTGGTTGGAGCACTTGTTAAAATTTGAAATATAAGATATACTTATATAGTACGCAAGGAGGTTTTGTATGAAGAAGCTTACTAAGCACAAGGCTGCGTTTATATTAACTTTAATAAGTATTTTAGTGTTGTTTGGAGGGGTTGGATATTTTATATTTTCTATCTCTAAACTGAATAATATAGAAAATGTTTTAAGATTTGTAGGTTCGGTTGTACTTGGAATAATCAGTTTATTTTTATTTGTTTTGAGTATTAGATTTTTGAATAAATTTAAAAAGGCAAAACTTACAATAGTTATATTTTTGATGTTGTTAATTGGAGGAGTATGTATTTTTGCGGCTTATAATGTTGATAAGGTTTACGGAACTTTAGCAAAAGTAAGTGACACTTCTGGTTATACTACTTATTCGTCTAGTTTAGTTACTTTAAAAGACAATAAGGCTGATAGTATTAAAGATATTAAAAAGGATTCTAAAATTGGTATTTTAAATGATAAAACGAGTTATGAGGGTTATAAAATGCCTTTGGAAGTAATGGAAAAACAAAAATTATCTAATGAAACAGGAGAATACGATAGTTATATTGCTTTGATAGATGCTTTATATGATGGTGAAGTTGAATATGTCTTTTTGCCTACTAATTATTCTGTTATGTTTGGTAGTATGGAAGGATATGAAGACATTAAGGATAAGACTAAAGTGTTACTTACTGAACAAAAAAAAGTTAAAGAGAAAAAGGATGATAGTGATACAGAAAATTCTAAAGCGATAACAGAACCTTTTACAGTTTTACTTATGGGTGTTGATTCAGATGCTGAGGGTATTCAAAATGGATCGTTTAATGGTGATTCACTTATGGTTATCACTTTTAATCCAAAAACTTTAAGTACCACTATTTTAAGTATTCCTAGGGACTCTTATGTACCTATTGCTTGTTTTCCTGGCGAGAGGAAAAATAAGATTACACATGCTGCTTGGAAGGGCGAAACGTGTATGATGGATACTATTGAGAATTTCTTAGATATAAAAATAGATTATTATGTTAAGATAAACTTTACTGGTGTGGTTCAACTAGTTGATACTTTAGGTGGTGTTGAAATTGATGTTCCTTATAATTTATGTGAGCAAAATAGTAAACGAGAGTGGGGAGCAAATACAATTTATATAGAAAAAGGATTACAGACTTTGAATGGTGAGCAAGCTTTGGCTTATGCTCGTAATCGTCATCCAAATCCTAGTATGTGTTCTTCTAAGTGGACAAATTATACAAGTAATGACTTTATTCGTGGCGAGCATCAACAAGAGGTTGTAACGGCAATACTTAATAAGTTTAAAGATATTAATGATTTAGATACTGTTTATAAGTTACTTGATACTATTAGTAATAATATGGTAACTAATATGAGTACTGATCAGATACTTTCTTTATACAATGTATTTAAGGATGTTGCTTCTAAGAGTGTTGGTATGGATGATATGGCTGATGTACTTGGTATTCAAAGATTAAAATTAAATGGTTATGATGCTAGAATATATGATTATGGTGGAACTAACTTGTCACTTTATAATTATGTTTTGTATGATGATAGTATTAAAGCTGTTTCAAATGCAATGAAGGAAAATTTGGGTGAGAAAAAAACAAAGATTATTAAAACATTTAGTTTTGATGTTAATACACCTTATGAGAAAGAAGTCGTTGGAGCCGACGAGACTGGTTCTAAATCTTTAGTTCAACTTCCAAGTTTTGTGGGTAAAACTGTTGAATATGTTAGATCTTATTGTTCGCAGCATGGCATTAGCGTGAATGTTAAGGGTGGAAATGGTTATGTTTTAAGTCAAAGTGTTCCATCAGGAGCTAATGTTGAAGATGTTAAATCAATTACTATAACTGCGGGTGGAAGTACAAGTTCATCTAGTAGTAGTTCAAGTAATAGTACAACTGCCAAAGAAGAAGATGACATTACTCAAGGAGAAACTGGAACTGTTAATCCTGGAGGTAATGGTTCTAGTGGTGGTTCTGGTTCTGGCGGAGATGCTGGTGGTGGATCTTCTGGGACAGAAACTGGCACTGGTAATGAAGGAACTGGTGAAGGTTCAAATTCTGGAAATCAAACAGGTGATACTGAATAAAACTCAAAATTTTGAGTTTTTTTCTTTTATCATTGATTTTTAAAGTTATTTATAAGATAATATTAAAGGAAAGAGGGATATTATGGATCGAAAAGAATTTGCTGATAGATTACTTAAGACAGAACATGACTTTGAATATTATGAAAATTTATATCCAGAAAGAGATTTAGATGATAAAGTTATTGTTACAAGATATGCACCTAGTCCAACTGGTTTTGTTCATTTGGGTGCTTTATATGCGGCTTTTATTGCAAGAAAGATGGCAAAACAAACTAATGGTGTTTTCTTTTTAAGAATAGAGGATACTGATCAAAAAAGAAGTATTGAAGATGGGGTTAATAAAATAATTACTGATTTAGCAAATTTTGATATTACATTTGATGAAGGTGTTACATTAGATGGTGATAAAGGTAATTATGGACCTTATACTCAAAGTGAAAGAGGAGACATTTATAAAGCTTTTGCTAAAAAGTTAATAGCTGAAGATAAGGCTTATCCTTGTTTTTGTTCACAAGAAAGTTTACAAGAAGATAGAGAAAGACAAGAGAAACATAAAGAGAGAATAGGCTATTATGGATATTATGCTAGATGCCGTAATTTATCTATGGAAGAAGCACTTGAGAAAATAGAAAACGGTGAAAAATATATTATTCGTTTAAAATCTAAAGGTAATTTTAATCATAGATTTAAATTTAAAGATGAAATAAAAGGTAAGATGGAATTACCTGAAAATGACCAAGATATTGTTATTATTAAATCTGATGGACTTCCAACATATCATTTCGCGCATGCGGTTGATGATCATTTGATGAGAACTACTCATGTTATTAGAGGTGATGAATGGCTTTCTTCTATTCCTGTACATGTTCAATTATTTGAATATTTAGGTTTTAAGGTTCCTAAATATGCTCATATTTCACCAATTACAATTGAAGATAATGGAACTAAAAGAAAGTTAAGTAAGAGAAAAGATCCAGAAGCAGCTATTAGTTATTATCATGAAAAAGGTATTCCTAATAAGGCGGTTATGCTTTATTTAGAAACAGTGGCTAATTCTAATTTTGAAATGTGGATGAATCAAAATAAGGATAAAGATGTTGATGAGTTTGTTTTGGATTTTAAAAAGATGCCGGTAGGTGGAAGTTTATTTGATCATGATAAGCTTATGAATATTTCTAAAAATTATATTAGTACTTTAAAAGCTAGTGAAGTATATGATATGACATTAGATTGGGCTTTGGTTTATGATAAAGATTTTGCTTCACTTTTAGAAAAATATAAAGAATATTCTACAGCAATATTTAATATTGAAAGAGAACAAAAGAAACCTCGTAAGGATATTGGATATTTTGGGGATGTTAAGAATCAAATTTGGTATATGTATGATGAACTTTTTGATCCCAAGGAATATGAATGGCAAAAAGTTACTGATAAAAAAGAAATAAGAAATATTTTAGATGTTTATTTAAATAAATATTATAATGAAACTGATGATAAGAATACTTGGTTTGATAATATGAAAAAAGCGGCTGTAGAACTTGGATATGCGGGTGAAATGAGGGAATATAAAGAAAATCCTGATAATTTTAAAGGAAGTATTGCCGATTTTAGTACGGTTGTTAGAGTGAGTTTAACTAGTAAATCAAATACTCCAGATTTATATGAAATTATGAGGTTACTTGGAAAAGAGAGAATGATGGAGAGAGTGAAGGCGGTTATTTAATCGTCTTTTTTCTTTTTTAAAAAATTTGTCGTTTTTAGCACTTGCTCTTGACAAGTGCTAAAAAGAGTGATATAACATAATTGTAAAAGAAAGAAGGATGAAAAATGAGAATGTTACCAAGGAAATTTGATTTAGATAGTATGTTTGATATTTTTACACCAACTGATGGAATGAAATGTGACATCTATGAAAATAAAGAAAACTATGTTATAGAAGCTGATATGCCAGGACTTGATAAGAAAGATGTAAATGTTGATTACAAAGATGGTTATTTGACTATTAAGGCTTCTAAGAGCTCTGAAGATAGTGAAGAGGAAAAAGATTATATTCGTCAAGAAAGATTTTATGGAACTATGGAACGTAAATTCTATGTTGGTGATATAGATGAAAGTAAAGTATCAGCAGAATTTAAAGATGGTGTTTTGAAGGTATGTTTACCTAAAGAAACTGTCGATAGTGCTTCTAAATCAATTGAAATTAAATAATTATGAATTTAAAAATGGCTTTTTAAGTCATTTTTTTTGTGTTATAATCGTTTGTGAACAATATTTGTTTTAGAGGTGAAATATGACAAGAGATGAATTAAAAAATTTTTATGATGAGAATGAGAAACTTTATGATTTAAATGAAAATAAGAAATTTTTATATATGTTTAATCATTTGATTGATGAAGGGTATGAAGTTTTTATTGGAATTGATGAAATGCAGGATATGATTGATAGGATTGCAACGTGGTATGAAATTAAGTTTCCTGAAAGAGAGTTTGATTTTTATGATGGAAGGATGACTAGTGATTTTAGTAAGTTTAAAGAGTTATCTGATGTTATGGATATTAAACAATTATTTTTTAGATTGACTGATAATCAACAAAAATTACTTGAAGGTTTATATAGGTCAGATAATTTGAATGAATTTTCAGTATATAAAGATGGTCAAATTATTGGAGTTGATAAAAAAGTATATTATACGATTAAAAGAAAACCTAATGATATTTATTATGCTAGACATAAAGATTTTGTAGTGAGTGCGGATGCTGAAACGGGCTTAGTTGATATGGATTATGAGATAGAGAAGTATGTATCTGTGGATGAGATTGATATTTATAATTTAGTTAAATTATTTATTGATGAACATTATGATAAATTAGATTTTTCTGAACTTGAAAAAGCATCAAACAATAAATATTTGGATAATTATTTGAGAGATAGATTATTGGAGTTTGTGGCTTTAAAACTTTTATATTCTAAAAAAACTACTCCTTTTCGAGGATATGAGAGAGCAAAAAGATTTATGGATGAATTTAATAAGAAGCTTGGTTTAAATTTATCTATGGATAAACTTGATAATATTATGAATAGGGATTATAAAGAAGATAGATCTAAAGTAAAGATAATATCACTTTAGATTTTTCTATGGCTTTGTTTTATTTCTTAGGATTTATAAATTAATACTTGACCTAAAGTTAGGTTTAGGTGCTACAATTATATTAGAATATAAATAAAAATTATGTTAATGGGATGTTGTAATAATATTTTTTAAGAAAATTTAAAAGGGAGAAAATATGAAGAATATTTTGATTGTTATAGTTGTTTTATGTGTTCTTAGTTTGATATTATTTTGGTTTTTCAGTGAAAAGAATGTAGATGATAGCAAGGAGGTAAAAAATATTAAAGAAAGTATGGGTAAAGCTGAATTTAATTTTGATACAAAAACAGTTACTTTAAATAGTGGTTATGAGATGCCAATAATAGGTTTAGGAACATGGACTCAAAATGATGAAGAAATTGCTAATTCTGTTTATTATGCTTTAGAAGATGGTTATAGATTAATTGATACTGCTCAATATTATGGTAATGAGTATGGTGTTGGAGAAGGCCTTAGAAGAGCTATTGATGATGGTATTGTTACAAGAGAAGAGGTTTTTATTACGACAAAGATAATGCCAAGTAGTTATAATAATGCTTATAATTCAATAGATGAGTCTTTGGAAAGATTAGGAGTAGATTATATAGATTTACTTTTGATTCATCAACCTGGATCTAATGATGAAGAGGTTTATAAAGCGATGGAACAAGGTGTTTATGATGGAAAAGTGAAATCAATTGGAATATCAAATTATTATACTAAAGAAGAGATAGATGAAGTTTTGTCTTATGCAATAATTGTTCCGGCAGTAATTCAAAATGAAAATCATATATATTATCAAAATACTGATTTACAGGAATATGTTAGTCAATATGGAATAATAATTGAGTCTTGGTATCCATTTGGTGGTAGGGTGCATACTTCTGAAAACTTTAATAATGAGGTTATTAGAGATATAGCTACAAAGTATAATAAAACATCCGCACAAATTATATTAAGATGGCAATTACAAGCTGGATATATAGTTATTCCGGGTTCAAGTAATCCAGATCATATTTTAGAAAATTATAGTATTTTTGATTTTAGTTTAAATGAAGAAGATATGAAAAATATAGCTGATATTAATAAAAATCAAAGATATGAAAATTGGTAATTAGTGAAATTTGTTTAGTTATATTATTTGAATTAGAAAAACGTGCAATGATTTTGAGCGTTTTTTTTAAATTTATAAAAAAATATTGACACAGTGTCAGAAAATTAATATAATGAAAGTGTAAGATGATTGACAGAGTGTCAAAAGGAGGTAATTTTATGGAACACAGTGATTTAAGAAAAGAAGAAATTATTAAGGCTTGTACAGATTTATATGATAAGTATAATTTTAAGGACATAACAATAAAACTGATAAGTGAACAAACAACTTTTTCAAGACCATCTATTTATAATTATTATGAAACAAAGGAAGAAATTTTTTTGGCATTATTTCAAAAAGAATACGAAAAATGGCAGGATGAAGTTGATGCGATAAGAAATAATAATGAAAGTCTTACGAAAGATGAGTTTGCGGAAAAGTTAGCTCATACGCTTGAAGATAAGGAAAGATTATTGAAGCTTTTGTCAATGAATATGTATGATTTAGAAGAAAATAGCCGAATAGAGAGACTAACGGAGTTTAAAAAGGCTTATGGGAATGCGGTTCATACTGTAAGGCTTTGTTTAAATAAGTTTTTTAAAGATATGAGTGAAGAAGATACGATAGAATTTATTTATTCATTTTTCCCGTTTATGTTTGGTATATATCCTTATGCGAATGTGACTAAAAAACAAAAACAAGCAATGAGAGAAGCTGGAATTAAATATAAATATTTTACAATTTACGAGATTGCATATATGGGTATTAAGAAGTTACTTGGATAGGAGATGTTTATGAAAAAGATAATTGTAATTATAGGTTTAATAATTATAGTAATTGGAATAATTATATATTTTACATTTATAAATAATAATTCTAGTAATGAGATGGATGAGGATATTGAAAATAATTCTACTACTTCAGAAAATAATGAAGATACTAGTGAAGATAGTGATTTAGGGGATGAGAATATGAGAATTAGTGTGAGAGATGGTAGTCATGAAATTATATTTGAACTTAATGACAGCAGTGCATCTAAAAATTTGTATGAACAATTACCACTTACTTTGGATGTAGAAAATTTTAGTTCTAATGAAAAAATATTTTATCCTACAAGTGAACTTGATACTGATAGTACTCCAATATCAAATGGTGGCGTGGAAGGAACGTTAGCTTATTATGCACCATGGGGTGATGTGGTAATGTTTTATGATTCTTTTACATCTGCTAGTGGTTTATATGAATTAGGCGTGGCTGTTTCTGGAACTGATCAGATAGGAAATTTATCTGGTGAGATTACAATAGAAAAATTAGAAAATTAATTAGGAGGGAAGGTTGAAAAAAACATAATTAAATTGAAACATGCAAAAGGAGCTCAAAAATAAGAAATTTTTTTGAACTTAAAGTAAGTCAATGA
>CAWVFK010000024.1:0-12011 GCA_963928595.1 Candidatus Coprosoma sp.
AATGGTATTTTGATAAGCCAAAGCTTGTCTATTTAAATTAGTGATATCAATTACATCATTATCAATTACGATGATCTTTTCAATACCGCTTCTAACTAGTGATTCAAAAGCGTGGCCACCTACTCCACCTAAACCGATTACCATAACTGTTTTATTTTTTAATAATTTTATTTTATCTCCAATTAATATTTCTAAACGGTCAAACATATTACCACCGTTTTAATTATACTATATTTTAACAAAAGAAAAAAGTTTTAAGATGTTTTATAACCATTTCTTAAAACTTTTGCCTTAGCTTTTTTATCTATTAATCCCATATAGTTTTCTTCGAACTGATCTATTAAATAATATTTGTCATCATCGATATCAATGGAGATTAAATCATAATTGGTAATATGAACTAACCGCCAAATTTCTGATGGCATAATATCTGAGAAAGCTCGGGTAAATAATATTTCTATACGGTCATCTAGATATTTATGAGAACTAAAATTATAGATTTTATCATTAATACAAGCAATAAAATTTAAAGATATAACCCCATTTATCTGTAGAAAAGCAAGAAATAGATTATCGCCGGTAATATTTTCTATTTTATTTGCTTCTAAATAATCTATGTTTTCATACACTTTATCAAAATCTCCAAAATCATCAAGGTCAAAATTTTCTTGTTTCATAGTATTCAACGTTCAAACTAATAAATTTGACATCCTTTCTTTTTTTATCTTTTTGTTTTGTGAGCTAATTATTCTTTGATAGCATGGTGGTTCCATACCATCTTCAAAAAATAACTCATTTTGTAATAATTTTTTATATATTGTGACAGCTAAAATGCTTTGGTCTAACTTTCCTAATTCAAAAACGTCAATGTCAAAATTAGTTATATCACCTTTGATAATACCGTTAAACATGGCGTAAAAATAATCATCTCTAAAAGTATTTGTTTCTTTATCAAAACATGGTACTAAACCATTATATATTTCAATGGCTCTAACTTTTAGGGCAGTTGCTAGAAAGTCTATTAGTTCTTTTTCGTCCTTGGAATAGGATTCTATTGCTTTAGTTAAATTTATTCTTAGATAAGCTATTTTGCGAACCTTGTTACTTGAATCATCTAATAATTCTTCTGGATTATCTAAAATATAACTACTATAAACTCTGAAACTTTCAAGTGGATTATGAGCAAACATTTCAATTATTTCGGTATACCTTTTATTATTTTCCTTTTTTTGATAGGCAACGGTTAAAAGGTGCTTCATTAAGTTGCTATACTGTTTATCAAGTATTTCGTTAACAATATTAATTATATCTTCTTTTGATAAACTATCTATATCTACTGGTTCGTCGTTTAAATTTCTAATAACAGCTTTTAAATAATCTACCGCACATTTATCTAAATTAAAGTTTTGAGCAGCCTTATTGATATGAGCAGCTATTATGTAAAGTAAATCGGCATTTTCATTTATCGTGCAGCCATCTATAAGACTATCTAAGGTTTGATAATCATAGCTTTGCATCCATTTATACAAATTCATTGGAATAAGACTAAATTCACCATTTTTAAGTTTTAAATGTGTTGTTTCATCTTGAAAATATTTTGCCATAAAAACACCTCGAGCCACATATTATATAATATTTCAAGAGAAATTAAAAGAGCCTATTTTTCGGTAGACTCTTTATTGTTATCTTTTACTTCATGATATTTATTTATATAATCTTGTTCAAAACCTGTTAGATCGTTTGGACTCATAAATAATAATACTGAGTCTTCATATTCTAATAGCTTTTCAGTTTCATTTTCTGAGATGTGTTCAGCATTTGGGATGGCTTTAATGATATCATTGATATCGATGTCGATGTCGCCTTGTTTTTCTCTAGCTGCATAGATATCCATAATATAAGCTTTATCAACTGTTTTTAATATTTCAATATAATCGTCTTCAAATGCTTTCGTTCTAGAATATGTATGTGGTCCCCAAACGGCAACTAGTTTTTTATTTGGATATTTTTGTCTTGCGGATTTAATAGTGCATTTTAATTCAGTTGGATGATGTGCATAATCATCGATTAAAACATTAGTTCCAACGATTGTTTCATTAAACCTTCTTCTAGCGGCATGGAATTCTTTTAAGATTTTAGAAACTTCTTTAGCGTCAAATCTTTCATAGTAGCAAAGACTAATAACAGCTAAAGCGTCTAAAAGCATGTGTTTGCCGTATAGTGGTAAGTCAAAATGGCCATAATAATTATCCTCTACAAAGACATCGAAAGTTACACCATTTTCATTATAATTAACATCTTTAGCAATAATATCATTATCATCGTCTAAACCATAATAGAAAATTGGTTTACTTACTTCTAGACTATGAGTATATGGATCATCACCACAAGCAATAACCATTTTTTCAGCATTATTTGCATATTCTGTGAAAGCATCGATAACATCATCGATATCTTTATAGTAATCAACATGATCTAATTCAATATTGGTAATTATAGCGTAATAAGGTGTATATGATAAGAAATGTCTTTTATATTCACAAGCTTCTAAAACAAAGTATTTATTTTCCTTGTGAGCAATACCTGTTCCATCGCCAATTAAACAGTTCGCACCTTTAATGGCATTTAAAACTTGATATGCCATAGTAGATGTAGTTGTTTTTCCATGACATCCGGCAACGGTTACAGTCATAAACATTTTAGTAAGTTTAGCGACCATTTCTTCATAAGTATAAACTTTTAAATCTAATTCAGTAGCTTTAACCATTTCAGGGTGGTCATCTTTAATGACATTACCTCTAATGATAACCATATCTTTAGTAATGTTTTTTTCATCATAAGGTAATATTTCGATATTTCTTTCGTTTAAACCTTTTTCGGTGAAGAAATGTCTTTCGATATCGCTACCTTTCACTTCATAACCTAAATCTTTTAAGAAGCACGCAAGTGCGCTCATGCCAGTTCCTTTTATTCCAATAAAATAATACATGGATGTTCCCCCTAACTAATGAATTCAATCAAATATGGTCCGAGTATTAAGACAATAATCAATGGAACAATAAATAAAACAGAAATAATACTTACTTTATTTGGTATTTTATTAATTTGTTCTTTAACAGTTAATAATTCTTTTTGTCTTAAAAAGTCAACTTCGTTATATAGTGTGTCTAAAATACTATTACCAAACCTATTAGTTTGAATTATATTCAATATTATGTTATTGATAATATCTGATGATATGTGATTTTTTAAATCACTTAAAGCTTCGATCAATGATTTACCGAATTTTATTTCATCTAAAGCTTGTTTAAACTCTCTAGAAAGTTCTGAGTCAACATTATCGCAAGTAACAATTAAAGCGTTTTCCAAGTTTCTTCCTGACTCTAAGGTAAGAGTTAAAATTTCAAAGAAATATAGTGCTTGATGTTCTAATTTACGATTTCTCATAGAAAGTTTTTTGGTAATATTAATGTAGTAAAATAAATAGTAATAGGCAACAGCGACAAATGGAGCATATATATACCCCATGTCGGTTATTAATATTGTTAGAAAAAATACTAAGATAGTGGTAACTAGTCTAGTGAAAGCGAATGAAGTTGCATTAAATTTAGTATCGGGACCTAAACATTTTAACTTATATTTGATTTCATTTAGTTCTTTACTACTATATATTTTTTTAATGAATTTGGTATTATCTTTCATCAAATCACTACCTTCATTATTTTACGAACTACTACCACAAAAATTATATAGTAAATTATCATAAATAGCAAGAGGATACGACCAATATCTGTAGTTATAAACGGTAAAAAGTATCCTGGACTGATAAAACTTATGATTAAAACGAAGAAAAACGGAATGCCTAATAATATATATACAATTATTCTACTACCACTGGTTAAGCTCTTTAGTTCGAGTCTTAATTTACGTTTATCAAACAAACTTCTCTCGATTGATGAGAAAACTTTAATGATGTCACCGCCGGTTTTACTTAGTATGGTTAGTGAAGCAGTTAAGTAACTAGCCTCTTCAAGCTCGACTCTTTTAGCAAATCTTTTAAAAACTTGTTCGATATCTAGGCCATATATAAGTTCTAAACTCATACGCTTAAATTCACTACCGATAACGCCACCCACTTCAGTAGAAACTATATCGATAGCTTGAGAGATGCTTCTACCAGATTTAAATGAATTATTCATAATAGTTATAGCAGCGGTAAAATCGCTTTCTAAGTTCCATCTAAATACTTTATATTTAGCGAACAAGTAAATATCTAAAACGAAAAAGCCTAAAACAAAGACACCTAATGTTTCCATACTTCCTAGTAATTTAAATTGAAAAGCTTTGATAGTAATAGCCATGACAGTAAGAGCACAAGCAATAATTATTTTACCCGATAAAATATCAAATCCACTTTTGTGAACTCCACTAACTGGAGTATATTTATCTAGTTTTTTAGCATATTTAGTAGCGACAACTGATTTTTTTAATTTGCTGGTAAACATGTTTAAAAATTGACCATAAATTTTCCTTAATTTTTCAGAGGTGCTTAAAGTATCGTTTTTCAATGGCCTAATAACATAAGGATCTAATCTTTCTTCTAATTTAACAACTTTAAATAATTTTATAATTCTAATAATTAGAGCCAAAATTATAATTAAACATATAGTTTGAATGATAAATATCGATGTGCTATGTGGCGTAACAGTGATGTTTGCGGACTCTGAAGCCACATTTCCAGCTTCATCTTGTACTGAACAAGTATAAGTGTAATTGCCAGTTCTATTTAAGGTTAAATCATCAATATTACTAGTTATTTGATCAGTTAAACTGCCGTTATAATTATCGGTAGCTGTACATTTTATAATGTCTTTATCTCCTGTTGGAGTCACTTCCAAAGATTTAGCAGAAATATTGATTTTGGGATCATCTTTATCAATAATATATTCACCACTTGTAATAGTGTCAGTGGAGCCATTTTTAAGATTTACATCGACAGATATTTTATAGACTCCGGTTTCTTGCATATTGATTGATGTTTCACTACCGTCATCAATAGTAACACTATTTAAAGGAACATTGTCTTTATAAATTTGATATGTATAAGAAGTGACATTATTAGATGGCGAAAAAACGATAGTAATATCTTGATTAGTTGGTTTTTCTATACTTTCAATATCGAATTTTCCATTCATCTTCTGTCACCTCCTTTTATTTTCCAAAAATATCTTTTAAATCATCAATTCCTTTGGCTTTGATTCTATCGTATACTTTTGGGACATATTTGTGGAGTAAAAATTCTCCATCGACGTCACCATTAGGTAGAACGCCAGTTTGTCTAAATTTAAATATTTCTTTTTGTCTTATTTCACCGTTTTCGATTCCGATGATTTCATTTATACTACTAACTCTTCTTCGGCCATCAGATAATCTTGTAACTTGAACAACAATCTGAATGGCACTTTCAATATATTCTCTAATGGCGGTTACTGGGATTTCAACACCATTCATTAATACCATAGTTTCTAGTCTATTTAAGGCATCGGCCGGACTGTTGGCGTGCATGGTGGTCATACTACCTTCGTGACCAGTATTCATAGCTTGAAGCATATCAAAGGCTTCTTTTCCTCTAACTTCACCGACAATGATACGATCCGGTCTCATTCTAAGTGAGTTAATTACTAGATCTCTAATTGTAACAGCGCCTTCACCTTCATAATTTGTCGTTCTTGTTTCAAGTGAAATAACGTGTTCCTGCTTTAATTTTAACTCAGCGGCATCCTCGATAGTAATGATACGATCGTTAGGATCACAGAACGAAGATAAAACGTTTAACAAGGTTGTTTTACCAGCGCCAGTACCTCCGACAACCAAGATATTTAATTTAGCGTGAACGCAGGCTTCTAAGAATCTAGCCATATATGGAGTTAAGGTACCAGTTCTAAGTAAATCTTCGATGTTGGCGAGTTCACTTTTAAATTTTCGGATTGTTACAACTGGACCATTTAAAGATAAAGGTGGTAGGATGGCATTTAATCTAGAACCATCTTCTAGTCTAGCATCAACCATCGGATGGGCAATATCAATAGTTTTACCAATGGGTTGGATTAATCTTTGAACGACTCTGACAATATGGGCATCATTGATAAAACTAACACTATCGTCTTTAATAACTTTACCATCTAACTCGATATATATTTCATTTGGTGAGTTAACCATGATTTCAGTTATTTCTTTATCACGCAAAAGCTCAGTTAAAGGCCCATAACCATTTACTTCGTTATCAATAAGGTTATAAATATAGCTCAATTCTTCATTGGTTAAATCATAACCTTCGACCGATTTATCTATTTCATCTTTGACAAAATCTTTCATGCTTTCTTTTGTGCGGTCTTTGCCATCAATAATATTTTGAATGATTTTACTTCTTAATTCATCTAGTAGTTTCTTATTTGGAAATTCATCATAATCATCTATTTCTTTAGGCAAGTTTTGTTCATCAGTAAATGCGAATTCATCGACAAAGCGTTTACTTTCCATGGTTTACCTCCTTTACTTTAAGATTTTATCTAGTATTTCAGTTAAAATTAGGGTACCTTTTTCTTTTTGATAGGCTCTTTCTAGAGTTACTATTTTACCGTCCATTAGTAGTTTTCTCCTGTTTTTAACAAAAGAGTTACTTGGTAAAACGTAATCGATATTCTTTTCTAAAAAACTATTTATTGTATAAAGATCAACTTTATCTTTTGATAAGGCTTCATTTAAAACCAAATAGAAGTTATTTAAATTCATATCCTTATAAATGGCAAGCATAGTTTTCATATTTTTTAAATCCATTAAATCATTAGTAATTACATAAATAATATTGTCACTATTATCAAAAGTAATTAAGTTAATGTCATCAATAATATGATTTGTATCAATTAAAATGACGTCATACCTATATTTTAATTTTTTTAAAATTACATCGATATAGTGTGGATTAATTTTACCAACACTTCTTGGATCTTTAGGAGCTGGTAAAATATCAATATAATCATTATATTTAGTTATATATTCATCAAATTCTTCTAGGCCATGATTCATATAATCGTTAACTAAAGTATAAATGTCTTTTTTTGTTTTTAAATTTAAAGATGCGGCGATGACACCTGAGTGCAGGTCCATATCGACAATTATTGTTTTTAGTTTTTTATTTGATAAAATACCAGCTAAAGCTAAGGTTGTAGTACTCTTACCAGTGCCACCTTTAACCGATGTGACTGTAATTACTTTTGCTTGTTTTAAAGCCATAGATATCCCTCTATTCTTTTTGTATTATAAACTTATTATTTTCGATATAACCGTTATAAGTTAAATCAATATCAAATCTATTATTAAGTAAATTATTAAATAAAGCATCATATTTTTGTTTGACGTTTACTTTGATAACCTGATTATTAATTTCAACGCTTATATCACCTTTAAGGTTTGCTTTCAATAAATTGGTTAAATTTTTTTCTAGGTTTTCATCATCTAAATGATTTAAACCATATTCGATAGTATCTTTGATTTCTGTTTCGTATTTGTTTATGGTAAGTCCAAGATTCCCTACTTCCCAAATTAACGCGAATAATAGTAATAAGATAGGTAAAATTAAGACAACTATTACTAAAGTCTGACCTTTACTGTCCATTTAAACCATCATAGTTTTCATATAATACTTTAGAAGTTTCTATTTCATAATTTTTACCTAAAACATTACTTAAAAGCGGGGCAGTTATTTTGACATTCTTTTTTAAAGTTAAGGTAATCATACCATCATGTGTTTCATCATCTAAAGTCAAATCGTTGGCAGCTAGATAAACGCCTAACTCTTTTGTTTCATTATTTGTATATAAATCTGCGACTGTTTCTAAATCGTCATTTAAATCATATTTTTTCAAAAAAATATTACCAATATCAATCATTGCCATAGCAATTAATAGTAAAACTGGTAATATAAGTATGAATTCCACTAAAGCTTGCCCCTTCTTATTCATATTATCACGCTTTCCTATCATAATAAATTATACCAAAAATTAGATGTAATAACAATGTTTTAGAATAGTTTTTATTTAATTAGACACAAAAGAAACCCTTAACTAGAGTTTCTATAATCTAAAATTTATATTTTCTTATTGACCGCTTTGAACATAGTTTAATGATACAGATAGTTCTCCCGTTAAATTGCTTGGCTGTGAAGTAACTGAATTGTTATAGGAAATTTTAACGGTCATCACATCTTTTTCCCCAGCTGGCAAGACATCTCCTTTGTTGATGCCACTAGTTTCAAATACAATTGCTGGGTTATTGCTATCTGATTTAGTTATCGATCCAAGAACGGCATCTATATTTCCTTTATTTTCAACAGTTATTTCATATGTCATGGCATCACCTGGAGCATACAAATTTGCTTCCATGGTAGCTGTCGCTTTATTCCAAGTTGGGGTGGCGGCATTTTCTCCAGTTCCAGTTGGTGTTCCTGGAGTAACGCTAATTATTTGAATATCCCAATTTGAGGTTATAACTGACGTTCCAGATATTTGAAGTTGTGTTGAGAAAGCTGCATAACCGATGGTCATACAAACTAATATGGCAAGTAAACCTCCTATTACCATCATTCTTTTTCTTTTACTTTGATACATACATCTCACCCTATTCTATTTTAATTATAATGGAATTTTATCTTACAAACAACGTATTTATAAGTAAGTTGTCAATTATTTTGTCAATAATATGTAAAAAGATGCTTATTTGTTAGCATCTTGTTTTAATTTATATAAAATATTTAAAGCTTCCATAGGGGTTACTTCTAGAGGATCGATCTTTTCTAATTCCTCTTCTACTTTTGATTTTTGAGGCATTAGTTCATC
Source organism: Candidatus Coprosoma sp. (assembly GCA_963928595.1). Lineage (GTDB taxonomy): Bacteria > Bacillota_I > Bacilli_A > RF39 > UBA660 > Coprosoma. The sequence goes on from CAWVFK010000024.1 coordinate 8,895, forward strand.
TATTGGTAAGGCTTCTTGAACTTTAACATCTCTTTTATTTTCTTTATCTTCGTAAACTTTTAAAATTTCTGAAGCTCTTTTAATTACAGAATCTGGAAGATTTGCAAGTTTAGCAACATGGATACCATAACTCTTATCGACACTACCCTCTTTGATTTTGTGTAGGAAAATTATTTTTCCATCTTCTTCATAAGCTGATACGTGGATATTTTTTAAGTGTTTTAAAGTTTTATCTAGATCGGTTAATTCGTGGTAGTGGGTTGAGAAGAAAGTTTTTCCTTTAATGTTTTGATGAATATATTCGATAATACCTTGAGCTAGAGCCATGCCATCAAAGGTGGCGGTACCTCTTCCTAATTCATCAAATAGAAGTAAACTTTTATCAGTAGCTGAAGTAATAGCATTAGCGGCTTCAGTCATTTCAACCATGAATGTAGATTCGCCACTAACTAAATCATCAGAAGCGCCAATCCTTGTATATATGGCATCGAATATAGGCAGTTTAGCTTCGCTTGCTGGAACAAAAGATCCTATTTGAGCCATAATTGCAATTATAGCCATTTGGCGCATATATGTCGATTTACCAGCCATGTTAGGACCTGTTATCAATAGAATATTGGTATTTTTATCCATGATAATATCGTTAGTCACAAATTCACCATTAATAACTTTTTCAACAACTGGATGACGAGATTCTTTAATATATATTTCATTTTCGGTTATTTCTGGTCTGACATAGTTATTAGCCTCAGCAATAGTAGCAAAAGATTGTAAGACATCTATTTCACTGATTATTTTAGCGGTTTCTTGTAATTTTGGAATATATGTTTTAACTTCATCTCTAATATTACAGAATAAGTCATATTCAAGTTCGATAATCTTTTCTTCAGCATTTAATATTAAAGCTTCTTTTTCTTTTAAGACTGGGCTGATATATCTTTCAGCATTAGCTAAGGTCTGTTTTCTTTGATAACCCCATTCATCTTTAACTAAGCCCGTATTACCTTTACTTATTTCGATATAATAACCAAACACTCTATTATAACCAACTTTTAGATTTTTAATGCCGGTCTTTTCTCTTTCTTCGGTTTCGAATTTAGCAACAAATTCTTTACCACCTTTTCTTAAAGTTTTAAGCTCATCTAGTTCTTCATTATATCCTTCTTTGATTAGATATCCTTCTTTGGTACTGACTGGCGGGTTTTCATAAATACTTTTTTCAAGTAAATTATACAAATCAGAAAAGTCAGTTAATTTTTTATGATAGTTTATTTTTTCTAATATTTCAGATATTTGTGGTAAAACTTTTAACGATGATTTTAATTGAAGCAAATCTTTACCATTAGCATTTCCAAAAGCAATTTTACCACTTAGTCTTTCTAAGTCATAAACTTCGGTTAGATATTTTTCCAAATCGCTTTTTAAAATAAATTCTTTAAGCAGAGTATCAACAGTATCATATCTTCTTTCGATTTCATTTTTATCGATTAAAGGATTTAATAAATAGTTTTTAAGAAGTCTAGCGCCCATAGCGGTTTTTGTTTTATCTAAAAGCCAAATCAAAGAATAGTTTCGTTGTTTTAATCTTAAGGTTTCTGTCAATTCCAAATTTCTTTTAGTATGAACATCCATTTTTAGATGATCCTTGGTTTCTCTAATTTGAAGTTTTTGAAGATGTGATAAATCTCTTTTTTGGTTATGAATAACATAAGCAAGTAAATGTTTAACTGAGTGAATATATCTTTGGTCAATTATAGCTTCATAAATATAGGCGTATTCGTCAGATAATTCATCGGTGATGGTTAAAGTTAAGTGGAATTGATTTTTCAAGATGGAATAGATATCTTTATCAGTTTTACTATCTAATATGACTTCTTTAACGCCTAAATTAATAATTTCTGATACAACTTTTGTAGGATTGTGCTCTAGTAAAAAGGCATATATTTCTCCGGTTGAAACATCAGCATAACTAATTGCATAACCATGTTTAAAGTCAGTGATTGAAGCTATAAAGTTAAAGTCATCAGCTTTTAAAGTATCGGTGTCCATGATAGTACCAGAACTGATAATTTGAACAATACCTCGTTTAACAAGACCTTTGACGTTTTTTGGATCTTCTAACTGTTCGACAATACCAATTTTATGACCATTTTCAATTAATTTATCGATGTAAGTACTGGCGGCATGATAAGGAATTCCGCACATGGGAATGCGCTCTTCTAATCCGGCTGATTTACCAGTTAATGTAAGTTCTAGTTCATGACTTACTTTGACAGCATCGTCAAAGAACATTTCGTAAAAATCACCTAATCTAAAAAATATGATTAGGTCTTCATTTTCGTTTTTTATTTCTAGGTACTGCTTCATCATTGGGGTTACTTTTTCTATATCAACATCTTTTCTTTCCATCATTAATCACTTCCATTTTTTGGTATATTATAACATTTCATTTTTTTATTTTCAAGAAAGTAACGACATTTCCGAAATGAATTTTTTAATGAAAAAAACTTCCAAAAAATTTGAAAGCTTTATTTTAATGCTTCAATTTCTGAAATTGAAAGTTCAGTTAATTTCGAAATTAACTTTAAATCCATTTTGTTTTCTAACATGTTTTTAGCTATTTCCATTTGTTTTTTCATTTCACCTTTTTGAATCGCATCTTCAATAAGCGTTTTCTTAAGTTTTTCTTCTTCCTCTTTGGCTGACATAAATTCTGTAAACTTTTGATTCTGATTTAATCTCTTAACTTCTTTTTCAAATAGTTCCATATATTTATCACCTTCACATATCTTATCTAACTCTTCGCCTTCCAAATCTAAAGCGGCTACAAAGTTAAATTCATTACCACCATTATACCATTCATCTTTTATTTTATCTATATTAAATTCTAGTATGATTAAATTATCAATATATTTTTTATTTGATTTTTCGCCTTTTAACGTATATATCTCTAATGACGGATAATCTTTACTTAAGCCTTTGGTTAAATTAATTTGAATAAACATCTTCATTTTATTATATGTTTCACTGACTTTTACTTCTTCTGAATATTTACTAAAAATATAAGATGCATTTCTATTATGTAAAGCTGGATAATAACCATTGTTAAGTTCGATA